>DUJI01000040.1 GCA_013329855.1 Thermoplasmata archaeon
GCCTTCTGCTGGATGATCTTGACGCGTATCTCGATGTCCTTCCGGGCCTCCTCCACTTCCGCGGGAGGCAGCGCGGCGGCCGGGGTAGGGCTCTTCGTGCGCTCGACGGTCGCCTCGCGAGATGCGAGTTCCTGCTCGCGCCGGATCACGGCGGCTTCGCGCTCCCCGAGGGTCATCTCGCGCGTCCGGACCTTCTCCTCGCGGTCGAGCATCTCGATCGCCCGCCGCTGGAGGAACTTGCGTTCCTTGGCCAGCTCGGCCTTGGCGGACTCAATCTCCTTGAGGGCGGCGGATGCAGGGGCGGTCGATTGCTCGCCTGGCTTGTGGGAGTTCATGAGCCGCTCCTTGGCCATGGCGGCGAAGCGCTGGCTCAGTTCCTGGACCCGGGCCTCGATGGCGAGCCGGAGGCGCTCCGCCTCGGCCTCCCGGGCCGCGGTCTCGTCCCGTTCCTTCTGGAGGGCAGCGGCCGCCTCCGCGGCCTGCTTCTCGAGGAGGGCCGCCTTCTCGGACGCCTCGCGGTACTTGGTCTCCAACTCTTCCTTCGCGACCACGAGCGCCTTCCGCTCGTCGTCGAACTGCTGCCGGAGGTCCGCGAGCGCTTGGGAGTCCGCGGCGGCGTGGTTCTCCGTCGCGGACGTGGCGAGGTGCTCCGATATCTCGAGGGACTGGCGGGCGCGGTCCACGCCGCGGGCGACCTGCGCCTGCATCTGGGCCACGTAGTCGGCGAGGGCGGTGAGACCCGCTTTCTGACGCTCGAGTTCGTCGCCGCGCCCCTTCAGGTTGGCGTCGGCCGCCTTGAGCTGCACCTCGAGCTTCGCGAGCTCCTTCTCCCGCGCATCGAGGCGGGCCGCCTGCTCCGCGAGGGCCTTCTCGGCGTCCGCGGAGGGCTTGGGCGGCTCGGGGGCCCGCGGTGCCGTCCCGGCCGCTTCCGCGGCAAGGTGGGCGTCCGCGGCCGTCAGGAGGAGCGCGGTCCAGTTGATGTCCTCCGCGGCCAGCTGGCCCCGCGACAGGAGGACGAACACGAACTTGCCGCTCTGGAACGCGGTGAAGACGTACTCCCCGACGAACAGGGTCTCGCGGTCGCCGATGCCCTCGTCCGGGAGCACCTTGAGGAAGTCATTGTAGTCGATGGGGCAGTCCGGATCGAGGACGTACTCCCCGGTCATGTCCCCCATCTCATTGAGGACGTAGATCTTCTTGAGCTGGGCGCGCGCCACCTTCTTCAGGGGTGCGGCCATGAGGACGGCGGGTAGGGCCGGACCCAATCCTCGGAGGACGATTGTCTCGAACAGGGTCTCGAGAACCCCTTGCATGCGCTGCCCGCCTCGGCCTCGCGAGGGCTGGACCTCGCGTTGCCATCGTGTGGGAATCGAGTCTCCCTGAGGTTATTTAACAGGGGGTACTTGGTTATCGGGCCTGAGAAACTAGGGGCCACTGCGGAGCTGACGTTGCCTAGGACGGCGCCACGGACATGGAAGAGGCAGAGGTCGCTTCCTTGGCCTTCGGTTCCTTCGGCGGCACCAGGGCCCGCTGGAGCTGAACCGCGTAGTCCCGGAGGGTCGACACGTTGTCCTCGCGCGCCCGCAGGTCCGTCTCCCTTTCCGCCAGCCGGACCGAGGCTACGCGGAGTTCCGTCTCCTCGGCCACGGAGCGCTGCTCCTGCCGGACCAGTTCCATCTCCCGGGCGGCGAGCTCTTGCTCCTTGGCACGTAGCTCCATCTCGCGCTTCGCGAGCAGGGGCTCCATCATGGGCGGGATGTGGATCCGGGCCGCCGCGAGGAGGGTGCCCACGCTGCCGCGCTCCTCGATCCGCGGGACGCCGCGGGTCAGGACCACGAACCAGAGGTCGTCCACCTTGAAGGGCGTGAACGCGTACTCGCCCGAGTAGAAGGACACCAGGTGCCGCATCCCGCTGAGCGGGAGGGAGCGCATGAGGTCCGAGCTCTCCAGGGGGCAGTCGTCGTCCAGGGCGTACTCCCCGAGGAGGTTGGTCTTGGAATCGAGGACGAAGATCCGTTCGTAGTCGATCCGGGGCACGCTCTTGGGTCCATGGGTCGAGAATCTCGTGGGCACGACGCCGATGGCGTCCCGGGGCACGTCCTTCTGCTCAGTGGCTTCTCGCACGATCCTCCGTCCTCCTCCAGTGCTGATGCGCGGTGCTTGGAAGATAGGCATGCCGCGTCATTTGAGTGTTTCTATTGGATTGTCACGTTCTCGTTATCGAATGTGAGAACATACAGTTGCGGCGGGCCGAATGGGTTCACACGAGCCGCCTCGCGACGTCCATGTTGTCCACGCTGATCGCCAGCTGCACGTGGTCCCCGACGTTCTCGAGCTGGACCACGCTCAGGATGTCGATCCCCGCGCCGCCGAGCTTGCGGGCGAGGGCCGCGAAGGCCCCGGGCGTGTCCTGCAGCCGGACCGCGAGGACGGTGCGCTGAACGCACTCGTAGCCCGCCTTCGCGAGGGACTGGCGGGCCTTGATGGGCTGGTCCGTGATCAGGCTGACGTAGGAGTGCCCGGCGCCCGAGTTCGCGCTCATCGCGTCGATGTTGATCTTCTCCACGGCCAGGATCCGGAGGATCTTGGCGAACTCCCCGGGCCGGTCCGGGAGATCCACGTCCAGCTGGATCACGGATTCGTTCCCCCGACGACTGCAGGGTAAGGCGACCGAGACCACAAGGCTTGCGTGTTTCCCGCCCTCCGCCGGCGAAGGGTATATCGGGCCGCGCCCCGGTCTCCGCGCGGATTCCATGCGGTACTCCTTCTCCTACGTCGGCGTGCAGGTCCGCGACCTCGACCGTTCGGTCGACTTCTACTGCTCCCTCCTCGGGATGAGGCTCCGCAGCCGGGAAAAGGTTCCTGAGACGGGCGGCGAATGGGCGGAGCTCGTGAGCCCCGGATCGCCCCAGGTCCTCGAGCTCAACTGGTATCCCGAAGGTTCGGAGCACTTCCCGGACCGGTACCGACTCGGGAACGAACTGGACCACCTGGCGTTCGACTGCGACGATGCGGATGCGGCCTTCCGGGAGCTCGTGGCCCAGGGTGTGAAGCCCGCCCTCCCCCCGTTCACGGAGGGAGGCAGCCGGCTCGCCTTTGTCGAGGATCCGGACGGAATCTGGATCGAGCTCGCAGCCCAGGCGTCGCCGAACCCGCAACCCTAAGAGCGCACCTGCCATCCCGGAACGGGGTCCCGTGGGCACCGCCTCCGATCTCTTCTTCGGCCTCACCACCGCGTTCGGGTACGGGACCAGCGACTTCGTCGCGCGGCAGGCGTCCCACCGCATCGGCCACGTCCGCGTCCTGTTCTACATGGAGCTTGTCGGGTTCGCCATCCTGGCCCCCCTGGCCCTGCTCCTCGAGCATGGGCTGTGGCGGTGGTCGGATGCCTGGTGGCTCGTTCTGGGACTCGGCGTCCTCAACACGTTCGCCACGCTCTTCCTCTACCGCTCGTTCGAGTACGGGGTCCTGTCCGTCGTGTCTCCCATCGCCTCGAGCTATCCCGCGGTGACCGCCGCCCTGGCGATCCTGTTCCTGAACGACCGTCCGGGAGTCCCGGCCACGATCGGAATCGTTTTCGCCCTCGGTGGGATCATCCTCCTGAGCCGGGGCGGGGTGCACCCCGCGAACGCTCCGCCCAAGGACGCGCGACGAGGCATCGTCTCCGCCCTCGGCGCTTTCGCCGGCTACGGCGTCTTCTACTTCGCCCTGAAGTACGTCGTCGCGGACGTCGGCCCGGTGAGCGTGGCCACGGTCGTGCGCCTCGTGGGGGTGGTCGTCCTCCTCGCCCTCTCGGCCGTGGGCCTGCTCCACGTGCGCGGCTTGCCCCGTCCCCTGTGGCCCTCCCTGGCCGCCATGGGCATCCTCGACAGCCTCGCGTTCATCGCGTTCAACGTCGGGATCCTCGGAGGCAGCGTCGCGATCGTCGGCACGCTGAGCGGGCTCTTCAGTGCGGTGACCGTGGTCCTCGCCGCGGCGATCCTCCGGGAGCGGATGACCCGGATTCAGCTCCTCGGCGTCCTCGCCATCTTCGTGGGCGTCGTGCTCATCGCCCTCGGATGACGGCACGAAGCCCAAACACCCCGCCCTCCGCTCCCGGCGGGATGAGCGCGTCCAGCTTCACGTACACGGGGATCCGCGTGCGGGACCTCGACCGATCGATCGACTTCCACACGAAGGTCCTTGGGATGCGCCTGGTCTTCCGCATGCGGCTCCGGAAGACGCACGGCGAGGTGGCCCTCCTTCAGGGCCCGCGCACGCGCCAGCGCCTCGAGCTGAACTGGTACGAGCCGGGCAGCCGGTACGCGACGCCCTTCCGCGTGGGCGAAGGGCTCGACCATCTCGCCTTCCGGACCGGCGATCTGAAGAAAGCGGTCCGCGAGTTCCGCCGCGCAGGGATCCGGGTGGTGGACGGGCCGCATGGGAACCCCCACGCGGCGTGGGTGTACATTCGGGACCCGGACGGGTTGTGGCTGGAGATCAACGGCCCGCTCACGAAGCGTCGACGTCCTACGTCCCCGGCTCGGGTGGCACGAGGATGATGCGCGCGTCGACCGCGCGGTAGCCCTTGCCCTGCTCCAGGGACTCGATCGGGTTCAGGTCGATCTCCTGGATCTGGTCGAAGTCGAGGACCAGCTGGGCGAACCTCAGGACGGCCTCCGCGAGCGCGTCGACGTCCCGCGGCGCCTCGCCCCGCACGCCCGCGAGGAGCGGGTACGTGCGGATGGCGCGGATCATCCGGTAGGCGTCCTGGTCCGTGAGCGGAGGCAGACCGAAGGAGACGTCCTTCATGTACTCCACATACACGCCGCCGAGTCCGAAGACCAGGAAGGGACCGTAGACCTTGTCCCGGGTCATGCCCAGGATGACCTCCTTCCCGCGGGAGATGTACTCCTGCACGAGGAGGGCGTCCGGCTTGATCCCCTGGGTTTCCATCCGGTGGAGGAGGCGCATGCCCTCCAAGCGGAGCGCCCGTTCATCCCGGATGTCCAGCACGACGGCCCGCACCTCCGTCTTGTGGACAAGCTGTTTCCCCACCGCCTTCAATACGACGGGGTACTCGAGCTCCCGCGCGGACCGCGCCGCGTCGTCCACATCCTTGCAGAGTCTCGCCCGCGCCGTGGTGATCCCGTACGCCTCGAGAAACTCCACGGACTCGATCTCCGTGAGCCGCGTGCGCCCCTCGCCGAGGGCGTTGTCCAGGATGGTTCCGGCCCTCGCGCGGGACACGTCGAACGTGCGGAGCCGGCCCTCGTCCCGCTTCAGGTACTGGGCGTAGCGGTACATCGCGGCGAGGGCGCGCGCCGCGTTCTCGGGGTACAGGTAGGAGGGCAGGCTGTGGTTCACGAGCTCCATGAAGCCCGGGCTGTCCGTCGTGCGGCCCAGGAAGTTGCAGAGGACGGGCTTGTGGAACTTCGCGGCCGTCGTCCACACGACCTTGGCCCACTCCACCTCGTCCGTGCGGACAGGCGGCACGTAGACCGCGATCGCCGCGTCCACGTTGGGATCCGCGAGGACGGCCTCCAGGGCCCTGCGGTAGTCGTCCAGGGAGCCCTCCGGGGTGAGGTCGATGGGGTTCGCCGTGGACGCATCGGGCGGCGCCCACTCGCCCATGGAGGCCTGGGTCGCGTCCGTGAACTCGGCCAGCTTCAGGCCCTGGGCGGCCAGCTCGTCGACGGCCATGATGGCCGGTCCTCCGGCGTCCGAGATGACCGCGACCCGGTTGCCCTCGGGGAGCGGCTGGAGGGAGAACGCCATGGTGTAGTCGAAGAGCTCCTCGATGGAGTTGGCCCGCAGCACGCCGGTCTGGCTGAACACGGCCTCCGCGGCGAGGTCGGAGCCGCCCAGGCTGCCCGTGTGGGACGCCGTGGCCCGCCCGCCCGCCTCGGATCGCCCCGCCTTCACCGCGATCACGGGCTTCTTCTTCGTGACCTCCCGGGCGATCCGGACGAAGTTCTTCGGGTTGCCGAAGTTCTCGATGTACGCGGCGACGAGCTTGGTCTCCGGGTCGTCCTTCCACGCGCTGAGGAGGTCGTTCAGGCTGACCTGGGCCTTGTTGCCGAGGGAGCAGAACTTGGCGAAGCCCAGGCCCAGGGACTTCGCGTGCTCCAGGATGGCGACGCCGAGGGCGCCGCTCTGGGTGATCAACGAGACGTGGCCCCGCAGCGGCGGCGTGGGGGCGAAGGTGGCGTCCAGCTGCACGTCGGGATGGGAGTTGATCACCCCCATGCAGTTGGGGCCAATCATGGTCATGCCGTACTTCTGGACGAGGGCGACGAGTTCCCGCTCCCGATCCAGGCCCACGCCGCCGATCTCCCGGAAGCCCGCGGTAATCACGATGAGGCCCCGGATTCCTTTCTTCCCGCACTCCTCGACCGCAGGCAGGGCGAACGCCGCGGGGACCGTGATGATGGCCAGGTCCACGGGCTCGGGCAGCGCGGTGACGCTGGGATAGCAGGGGAGCCCGTGGATGGCGTCCGCCTTCGGGTTGACCGGATAGATGCGCCCCTTGAACTCGTTGATCACGAGGTTATGGATCAGCTCGTACCCGATCTTGCCCGGATGTCGGGACGCGCCGATGACCGCGATGGACTTGGGCGAGAAGATGGCGTCCAGCCCGGCTTCGGCCATGGAGGGCCCAACCGGCACGACCGTAATGAACCTATTCCGGCCCCCGGTCCCCGCGGTGTTATCATGCATGGTAACCGCGGCCCCCTTCTCAAATATCGTGGAAGCAACCAGGCTCCCCCATCCGTCCCTCCTTCCCAGGAGTCGTCCCCATGACCTCCGTCCTCGTCCGCCGTGGACCCCGCCTCCTGATCGCGACCCTCGTTCTGGCCTCCCTCGTCCTCGTCCCATCCCTCCCGTTGCCCAGGGTCTCCGCGGCCGGCACCACGTACTACGTGTCCGGCGACGCCTGCGGAGGCGGCTCGACGGCCACGTGGACCGCGGGGGACGTCTGGATCCTGAACGGTACCGCGGTCGTGGGGCCGGGCTGCTCTCTGACCATCGAATCGGGGGCCACCGTCCGGGCGGACCCGAACGTCCACCTCTACGTCGACGGCCGGCTCTGGTCCAACGGGACCCAGGGAGCGCCCATCCACTTCGAGAACAACGTGACCGCCGTCACCCCGTGGGCGGGGATCCAGTTCAACGCGTCGTCCCAGGGTTCTGTCGCGTGGTCCGACTTCCTGCGCGTGCTCATCGCCATCAACGTGACCGGCAGTTCGCCGGCGATCCACAACAACACGATCGTCCAGGCCTCGGCGGGGGTCTACCTGAACGACTCCGCTTCCGTCGTCGCGGACAACGCGATCGACGGGCGGAAGCTCGGCTCCTTCGGCATCATCGCCACGTCCTCGAACGCCACCCTGGAGCGGAACCGGGTCAACGGGACCAGCTTCGGGATCCGCTCGTTCGCGGGCGGGAATCTGACCCTCACGGAGAACTCGATCACCAACACGAGCGGAAGCGTGGCGACCATCGCCATCTACCTCGACAACCTGACCTCCGCGACCCTCGTAGGCAACACGATCCAGACGGTGCTCGGCCGGGACGCGGGACCTGGAGGGATCGGGAGCACCGCCGTGGGGATCCTGATCAATGACGCGGCCCGCGTGGTCCTGACCGGCACCACGATCCGGGAGGTCCGCGGCGGTCGCGGCGGCGACGGAGCGGACAGCACCCTCGGCCCCGGCAACCCGGGTGGGTCGGGCGGTGCGGCCGCAGGCATCGCCATCGGGTCCGTGGACTCCGCCCTCCTGCAGGGCAACACGGTGCGCGATCTCGCAGGCAACCGCGGCGGGAACGGAGGGGGCTCCTCCGCCGGGAGGGGCGGCCCAGGCGGGGCCGGCGGAATCGCGTTTGCGCTCGAGCTCTTCTCGGCGACCGGGAACGTCTCCTACCTCAGCAACACGGTCCGCAACGTGACCGGCGGGGCCGGGGGTGGCGGAGGCGCGGGGACGCTGACGAGCAACGGAGCGGGTGGCGTGGGTGCCGATGCCTACGGCGTCTTCTCACCCGGCGGCATGAATGCGAGCATCAGTGGCAACACGATCACCGACCTGGCCGGCGGAGCGGGCGGTAACAGCCCCACGGGCGGCACGCTGCCCGGCACGGGCGGTTCCGGAGGCAATGTCACCGCGGCCATCCTCGTGGTCAACGGGATGGGCACCGTCCACGCGAACGTGATCGCCAACGTCTCGGGCGGTCTGGGCGGCGACGGCCGCGGCCTCGGCGGCTCCGGCGGAAACGCCACGGGCGTCCTCGCCATCGGAGCCTCCTCCTCATTCAACCGGACCGTCGCGAGCTACAACCAGGTGTCCAACATCACCGGCGGCGCGGGCGGGATCGGAGGCAAGCTCAGCGGCGCGGGCGGGAACGCCTCCGGAATCGCAGGCCTGCACGTCAACATGTCTCTCGCATCCAATGCCGTGTCGCTCATCCAAGGGGGCGACGGCGGTCCCTACGCGGTCATCTCGAACCAGGGGAGCGGCGGTGGCTATGCAGGCGGCTTCGTCCTGCTGGAGATCCCCGATGGGGCTTCCAGCCTTGACACCGTGCAGGACGTCTCCCCGGGCGCCAGCGGCGGCGGGGCTCTGCCTCCCGCGAGCTACGGCGTCGGGTTCTTCCTGGTGGGCAACGGCACGGTCCACACCCGCGTCGCCGTGACCAACGGGACCATCTCCGGTGCGAACGATTTCGATCTGTGGGTCGACAACTACACGGAGGTGACGACGCTCAACACGCCGTTTTCCAGTTCCAAGATCGTCGTCATGGCTGCAGGGAACCTGACCGTTCAGAATTACCTGACCGTCCGGGCCCTCTGGCCCAACAACGTCTCCACGATCTGGGGCGCCCGAATCGTGGTCAGGGACAACGGGGTCGAGTCCTACAATCGGACGAGCCCGCTGGGCTCCACCAGCTGGATCGTGGTCACGAACCGACGGTACGTCGACAGTCCGGTCCCCCAATGGAACACGACCCAGGTCGCCGTCAGCTATCCGGCGTACGCCTTCGCGAACGACCCGCGGATCGTGAACCTCACCGCGAGCCAGACGCAGGCCTTCACCATGATCGACTCGACCACCCCCACGTCGTCCGCTTTGGCCCTTCCCCCATGGACCGCCACGAGGAGCGTTCCGGTCTCCTACACGTCCTCCGACGGACTCGGAGTGGGGGTGGCCAACGTCACGCTCTGGTACCGGCTGAACGGGACCGCATGGGTCGCGTTCGGAACCCAGAACCCGGGGATCTTCGGGCTGGGGCAGTTCACCTTCACCGCACCCGCCGACGGGATGTACGAGTTCGCCACGACCGCGATCGACAACGCGGGCAACCCGCAGCAACCGACGCCTCCGACCGCGAACAACACGTGGACCATCGTGGACACGGTCGCACCCGCGTCCCATGTGGCCTCCCTCCCGCCGTATGAGACCTCCCTTTCCTTCTCCGTCCGCTGGGCGCCGGACGTCGGGGTCACGGACATCGCGAACTACACGATCCAGGTCAATGCGGGATCCGGATGGGCCGACTGGCTGACCAACACAACCCTGACGTCCGGGACGTACACCGCGAGCGGGCAGAGCCCCGTCGCGTTCCGCGTCCTCGCTCGGGACTTCGCGGGCAATCTCGAAGGCAAGACGGGGAACGACACGTGGACCCTCGTCGACTCCATCGCTCCCCAGGCCGTCTCGTGGACGCCGTCGGGGAACCTCACGGCGACCCCGGCCGCCATCCAGATTACGTTCAGCGAGCCCATGAACGAGACCGCCGTGGAGGCCGCGTTCTCCGTCGCGCCGTCCGTGACCGGCACGTTCACGTGGAGCAACGGGTCCAGGACCTTGCGGTTCCAGCCCTCCACGTCCTTGGCCCCCGGGACCTCGTACACGGTGTCCGTGGGCACGGGCGCGACGGACGTCGCGGGCAACGGGCTGTCCCAGGCGGACCTCTTCACCTTCGCGACCCCGGCCCCGCCGGCTCCCCCGGGTCTCTCCCTCGGGGATTTGTGGCCCGTGCTCGTCATCCTCGCCGCCGGGTTGGCGGCCCTTGGGTTCTTCCTGGTCCGACGCCGCGGCGCCTCGGCCCCCGAGACCATCGCCGAGGCTCCGAAGCCGGCCCCGGCCGCGGCTCCGCCGAAGCAGGAGGCGGCTATCGACGACGTGTTCCTGCTCTATCGGCGGGACGGCGTCCTAATCAAGCACGAAACGCGGCGCCTGCGCCCGGACATCGACACGGACATCCTCAGTGGCATGCTGACCGCGGTCCAGCAATTCGTGAAGGACTCCTTCCACGGCGACGAAGAGGAGGAGCTCAACGAGATGACCGTGGGCCAGATGCACATCCTGATCGGCCGCGGGAAGTGGCTCATCCTGGCCGCCACGATCACGGGCGGCGACGTAGCGTCCATGACGGCCCAGATCGAGAAGTGCATCCAGGACATGGAGGACCACAACTGGGACCGCCTGGAGGACTGGGACGGGGACCTGGACATCGCGAAGGCTCTCGGGCCGTACCTGAAGAAGCTCATCCGCAGCGAGTACGCGGCCTGATTCCCCACCGGACGTTACACGGGCAGGGTCGTCAGCAGGGCCATGACCTCGTCGCCCGGCTCGCCCTGGGCGCGGGCCTTCGCCTCGAGGCGCTCCAGCTTGCGCTTGGCCTCGTCAAAGATCTCCATGACCTGCTGGACCGTGTCCCGGCGCCAGGGGAGGTGGTAGAAGTACAGGCGGCCCACGTCGAAGTCCACGGTGCCCTTGGCCTGGATGCGCTTGATGGACTCGTTCACGAGGCCCTTGAGCATCCCGAGCACGGCGAGGCGGTAGTTCACCTTGTCCTCGGGGCTCAGCTGGTCCCAGATCGCGCTCGAGTCGAGGGTCGTCCCCGGGATCCGATAGTACTTCTCGACGAGGTTCCCGCGGACCTCGGTCTTCGTCGGCTCGATGAGCCGGGCCGCGAGCAGCTGGTTGATGTGATGGTGGACCGTGGCGGGCGAGAGCTCCAGGGCCTTGGCGATCCCGCTGATGCTCATGTCCCGCTCCATGAGGAGGGTGAGCATCCGGAGGCGGGAGGGTTCGCTCAGGACCTTGAGCTGGTCCACGGTGACGGTCACGGGGCGCGAATCCACGGGCTGCGTCTCGTCCTCGGGCATCGCCACACCCTATTCGATGCTATCAAAGCGTGTAAACAATCTCGACATATTTAAATAGAAGGGTGCTGTTAGTACGATTCGATAACACCGAAACGATGTTACAATGTGATAACATGAAGCTCTTCAAGACCCTGAACACGAAGGAACTCGTCCTCGTGCCCGAATCCCCCGTCTCGGTCAGCCACGCGATGATCTACGTGACCCTGAAGCGGTAGGCGCCAGGTCCAAACCTAGTCCTGGAGGTGAAACGAATGGTCCAACTGATCCTCCCCTCGGCGGTCCGCTTGCTGCGGCCCAAGCCGGCGCAGACGGTGAACCGCCCGGTTCCCCCGTCCTGAGTACGACTCAACCCTCCTCCAATCCGCCCGCACCCGCGGGCGGACCCCATATTTTTCGTGCGTTACCCCCTCGAGCGCGAGCCCTGCTTCGGGAGAACCACTCCGGGAAACGTTTTACCCTGCCCCGCCCTTGGCGGCCTCCGAATCCCGTGTGGCCGGTGGGCCCGTGGGAGGTCCGAGCATGTCTCTCGAGGGTCGGGCGGCACTCGTCACCGGCGGATCCCGGCGGATCGGCCGGGTCCTCGCCCTCGCACTGGCTCGCGACGGCGCGGACGTCGCCATCACGTACCGGCGGCAGGTCCGGGAGGCGGACGCCGTCGTCCGGTCGATCCGCAAGCTCGGCCGGCGGTCCTTCGCGATCCGGGCCGACCTCACACGGCCCGCGGACTGCCGACGCGCGGTGAATGCCGCGGCCCGGCGGTTCGGGCGCCTGGACGTCCTCGTGAACAACGTGGGCGAGTGGATCGTGAAGCCCGTGGCGTCCACGCGGCTCGAGGAGTGGCGCGAGGTGATCGACTCCAACCTCACGGCGACCTACCTCTGCTCCCAGGCCGCGGTACCCTGGATGCGCAAGCAGGGGTGGGGTCGGATCGTCAACCTGGGCACCGCGGGCGCCTACCGCGCGCACGGCACGGCTCGCATGGCGTCGTTCTACGCGGCGAAGGCAGGGATCGTCGCCTTCTCGAAGGCCCTCGCGCGCGAGGTCGGCCGGTACGGCGTCACGGTCAACGTGGTCTCACCGGGCGTGATCCGGTCCCCCGAGCTCCCGCTCTCGCGGGCCCGCGGCCGGACGGACCCGGACACGGCCGTAGGACGCCCCGGCACGGGGGCCGATCTGGCCGCGGCCGTCCGCTTCCTCGTTTCCGACGAGGCCGGTTTCGTGACCGGCGACGTGCTCGGGGTCACGGGCGGATGGCTTCTCTGAGCTTATTTGTATTTTACTGAATAGATAATTATGGGTCCATTTCGCGAACCGCGGGACGCTCCGCTGGGCGCCGGCCCGCGCGCGGGTTTCCCCCTGTCGCGTACGCTTAAGTGGGCTCAGCCCGTTGCGGGCGGCGTGCCCGTGGGTCTCGTCTACCACGAGGACTTCCTCCGGTACGACTTCGGGGAAGGCCATGCCTTGCGGCAGATGCGGGTCCGGCTGGCGCGTGACCTGATCTCGGACTACGGCCTTCTGACGGAGGCAGAGGAGATCCGCCCCGACCCGGCCACGGAGGACGCCGTGCGGCGCGTGCACGCCGCGGATTACGTCTCCGTGGTCCGAGACCTCAGCGTCCATCCCAAGGGCGTGTCCTACGAACACGGCTTGGGGACCGCGGACAATCCCGTCTTCGCGGGGATGTACGAGGCCGCGCTCCTCCACGTCGGGGGCACGCTGCGGGCCTGCGAGGAAGTGGCCTCGGGACGGCGGACCCGGGCGATGAACCTGGGCGGCGGCTTCCACCATGCCATGCCCGACAAGGCCTCCGGGTTCTGCATCTTCAACGACCTCGCCGTGGGGCTCCGCTCCCTGCTGGACGACCACAGGCTGGCGCGGGTCCTCTACGTCGACGTGGATGCGCATCACGCGGACGGCGTACAGACGATCTTCTATGACGATCCGCGCGTCCTCACCATCTCCCTCCATGAGGACGGGCACTACCTCTTCCCCGGCACCGGGTTCACGGACGAGATCGGTGCGGGCGCGGGCCGCGGTTACTCCGTGAACGTGCCCCTGCCGCCCTACACGCGCGACGTCTCGTACCTGTACGCGTTCCAGGAGATCGTGCCGCCGCTGGCGCGCGCCTTCAAGCCCCAGCTCATCGTGAGCCAGCTCGGCGCGGACGGTCACCACCTGGACCCGCTCACGCACCTCATGCTGACCACGGAGACGTATGAGGCCGTGGGCAAGATGCTGGACGACCTGTCCCAAGAGCTGTGCGGCGGCCGCTGGGTGGCCACGGGTGGCGGCGGCTACGAGGTCACCGCGGTCCCCCGGGTGTGGACCGTCCTCTTCTCCACCCTGCTCGGGCGCGAGCTGGAGGACGCGCTGCCCGTGGAGTGGTTGAAGGAATGCAATCGGGTCGCGGGCTCCGTGCCCGGCGACAAGTCGCTACGGGACCACGCCCGTGCGGACGAGGAGGCCCATGTGCCTCGCGCGGCCAAGCGTACGGTCGACGAGCTCCGGCGGACCGTGTTCCCCCTCCATGGCATCGCGTGATCCGGCACCCGTGCGGAGACGGATCGACAGGCTCGACGGACGCAGCCGGAATCGACGGGCGGGGGCCCTGGGAGGAAGCGACTGTCTTTTAGCTCGGCCTAAACAATTCGAGCCGGCATCCCCGAGCGAAGTGGTCACTTCGTGGGGTGGAGACGGTCTTTTCCCCATAGAAATCGGTCGTTCGTCACTTGTCCGATGTCCGGGACAAAAGCTTTAATCTCGCACACGAATTTGACGCAAGGGATGGGCGGAGCAGCCTCTTCCTCCATAGCCGAGCGCGACCACGAGGGACGCTGCCGAGCCTCGCAGACGGTCGCGGGCCTGCACCCGCGGTGATAGTCGGATGACCAACGATGAGGTCGACGAGAAGGTGTCCAGGTCGGCGGAGGATACGCGGGACGAGTTCGAGGAGAAGATGGACCGCCTGCGGCGGCAGTACGAGCGGGACCTTCACTCCTTCCGCTACGAGATCGAGGAGCGCGAGTACCGCCTGAAGGCGTACGAGGACAAGTTCAACAAGATCAAGCAGCCGCCCCTCCTCTACGCGTACGTCGTGCGGAAGGAAGGCCCCGACATGGACGGCAACCAGGTCGTCGTGGCCCGGGCGACGGAACTGCTCAAGGTCTCCACGGGCCTCGTTGACAAGGCCCAGCTCGCCATCGGCCAGTACGTCTGGGTCCACCCGCAGACCTACGCCATCGTGGAGGGCAGCGGCGTCCGGAACGAGGGCGTCATCGCGAAGGTCGTCGACATGATTGACGGCAAGCTCGTCATCTCCGTCGAGGGGGACATGGAGAAGCGCCTCGTCGCCAGCGACAAGGGCACGTACAAGAAACTGAAACCGGGGTTCCAGGTCAGCGTCCTCCCGCCGACCATGGAGGTCCTCGACGTCCTGCCGAACCTGGAGGTGAAATCCCTCCTCCTGGGAGAGAAGCCCAACGTGGCCTACTCCCAGATTGGCGGTCTCGCCGAGATGATTGAGCGGATCAAGGACGTCGTCGTCCTGCCATACAAGGAGGCGAAGCTCTTTGCGGCGATCAAGCTCGAGGCGCCCCGCGGCATCCTGCTCTACGGTCCGCCCGGGTGCGGCAAGACCCTCCTCGTGAAGGCCATTGCGACGGAGAACGACATGACCTTCTTCAACGTCAGCATCGCGGACGTCCTCTCCAAGTGGGTGGGGGAGTCGGAGCGGATCATCAAGGAGATCTTCCGCCAGGCCCATGAGAAGAAGCCGAGCATCGTCTTCTTCGACGAGATCGAGGCCCTGTTCACGGTCCGGGGGACCATGGACACCTCGGGCGTCCACAAGAACATCATCGCCCAGATCCTCAGCGAGATGGACGGCCTCGTGCGCCTGCACGACGTCTTCGTCATCGGAGCGACGAACCGCGCGGACCTCGTGGACCCTGCCCTCCTGCGGCCCGGCCGTTTTGACGAAATCATCGAGATCCCACGTCCCGAGCGCGCCGCCGCGGAGGAGATCCTCAAGATCTACCTGATGGACGACCTGCCCATCGGTCCGGACGAGGAGGCCGAGTTCGGAGGCCACTCCGAGGCGGTCGAAGGTCTGCGGCGCTTCGTCCTCGACGAGCTGTACGGCGAGAACAAATGGGTCAAGGTCAAGCTGGACTCGGAGGCCACGGAGGCCATCAAGACGGTCAAGCGGAAGGACATCATCTCCGGCGCGATCATCGAGGCCATCATCAAGACCGCGAAGAAGAACTACGTCAAGCGGGTCATCGTCCTCAAGAAGTCGGACCGGAAGAAGGAAGGCCTCACCAAGCGGGACCTGGAGCTCGCGATCGAGGAGGAGTGCAAGGAGCACGCGATCACGGAGATGTACATCTACGAGAAGCGGCAGCGGGAGGTCTTCCGGACCGGCGCCGACCCGATGGTCGGGTGAGCGATGAAGAAGATGGTCCAGGGGACCGAGCACGAGTACACGCTCTTCTGCCGCAGGATGGGCTCCATGGGGTTCGATCCCCACACCCTGGCCCTCGACCTCCTCCGGGAGAGCGATCTCCACCTGGCCGGGGAGTTCATCACGAACGGCTCGCGCGTCTACTACGACGTCGGGCATTTCGAGGTGAGCACCGCGGAGACGACGAACTTCCACGACGTGGTCGTGTGGGAGAAGGCCGGGGAGAAGATCCTGGACTGGCTCCGCCGCGTCATGGAGGACAGGTACACGGCGGGCACGACGAAGATCCATGCGTTCAAGAACAACACGTCGCCGGACGGCACGTCCTACGGGTCCCACGAGAACTACTGCGTGTCCCGCGACGTTCCGTGGCCGAGCCGGTTCATCCGCGACCTGGTCCCCCATCTCTCCACGCGGATCATCTACACGGGCGCGGGGGACATCGTCCGGGGGAAGTACGTCCTCTCGCCCATGGCCTTCCTCACGTCCCAGGTGATCAGCGGGGAGACCATGCACGACACGGGGATCCTTAACACGCGGGACGAGCCCCACGCGGACGGCCGTCTCTGGCGGCGCCTCCACGTGATCGTGGGCGACGCGCTCATGAACGAGACGGCGATCATGCTCCGCCACTTCACCACCTCGGCCATCATCCAGCTCATGGAGGCCGACGCCCTGCAGGACGTGCCCCGCCTGAAGGATCCCGTCCGAGACATGTGGCACAACGTGGAGAACCGGAATCCGGAGCAGTGGCGGATCGAGCTGGAGGACGGATCCGTCGTCTCGCCCATCGACATCCAGCGGTACTACCTCGGAAAGGTTGAGACCCTCGCCGAGGACGCGTGGGAGAAGCGCGCGCTGAAGACCTGGGAGGAGGTGCTCGATGACCTGGAGAACCGGCGTTCCAAGGACGCTGCGCGCCGGGTGGAGTGGCTCGACCGTTGGTTCGCCGTCCAGGCGGCCTCGGAGGACAAGGCGGGACCCGATGTGGAGATGATGGCCTGCAAGCAGTACTCCGAGATCGGGGCGGAGCGTTCCCTCTTCTACAAACGCCAGCGAGAAGGGCTCGTGGACCGCGTCACGGACGACGAGTCCATCAAGGCGGCCATCACGGAGCCCCCCGAGGATACCCGCGCCCGACTTCGCCGGGAACTATGCGACACCTTCAATATCGAGATGATTGATTGGTCTGTCCTGGTCGTGAACGACGGGACCCGTCGACGTATCGATCTCCCGGATCCGTACGCCACCGAGCTGGAGGCGACCTATGCCGCAGCAGGTTGAGGAGAAGCCCAAGAAGCGCAAGAAGCAGGAGAAGAAGCTAGAGTTCGAGGCGGGGAAGGTCTTCACCCCCGGTGAAGTGAAAGAGGAGGACTTTGAACTCGACTTGGACAGCGCCCGCTTCAAGGCGGCCAAGGGCGAAGGCGGAGACCGCCGGGCCTGAACCGTGCGCGGCGCCTGCGCCGACCGCACCGGCGTAACTCTTTATGGCCTGCGGCGTTTCCCGCCGCCGGCATGGCCACCCACGTCGACACGTTGGAGAATGGCCTCAAGGTCATCCTCCGGCCCATCCCGGACACGAAGGCCTTCTCGTGCTGGGTGACCTACCGCGTGGGTTCGCGGAACGAGGTCCCCGGGATGACGGGCTCGACCCACTGGGTCGAGCACATGCTGTTCAAGGGGGGCGGCAAGCTCGCGAAGGGGGAGATCGACCGCCTGATCAGCCGGATGGGCGGCAAGATGAACGCCTTCACGGACACGGACTTCACCACGTACTTCGAGACGATCCCCGCGTCCGGCATGGACACGGCCCTCATGATCGAGTCGGAGCGGATGCGGAACGCCGCGTTCGACCCGAAGGAGGTCGAGGCGGAGCGCACGGTCGTCATCAGCGAGCGGGAGGGCGCGGAGAACCAGCCCGAGTTCCTCTCCGAGGAGGAGCTGTGGGGCCTCGCGTTCCACGTCCACCCGTACCACTGGACGGCCATCGGGTACAAGCAGGATCTCGCGACGCTGGACCGGGAGCCCCTGTACCGGCACTACCTTCGCTACTACGCGCCCAACAACGCNNCGAGGACACGCCGGCCCTGATCCTCCTCACGACGATCCTGGGCGGCTGGCACGGCCTCACTCCCTTCGCCGGCGGGGACTGGCGCCCGCGGTCGACCCGCCTGTACCGGGCCCTCGTGGACCGGAAGCTCGCCACGGACGTGTCCGTGCGTCAGGAGCTGAAGCGGGACCCTGCCCTCCTCATCGCGAGCGCGACCCTGGCCCAGCGCGTCTCCCCGGACCGCGTGGAGCAGGTGGTGGACCGCGAGGTGGACCGGCTGCAGAAGGCCGTGCCCTCCAAGGCGGAGATGGACCGGGCCAAGCACCAGGTGCGCTCCTGGGACCGTTACGAGCACGACGGGGTCACGTTCCAGGGCATCCTCCTGAGCACGCTGGAGGCCCTCGTCGGCTGGGACGCCGGGGAGGGGCTCCTGAGCAAGGTGGACCGTGTCCGACCGGACCGGGTGCGCGCGGTCGCCCGGAAGTACCTCGTCCCGGAGCACCGGAGCGTGGTCCGGTTCCACGCCCAGGAGGCGGAGCCATGAACCTCCCGGACCGGGCGGTCCTCGACAACGGCGCGGTCGTCGTGTCCCAGCCCCTGCCCTCCAACCCGTTCATTGCGTTCCGGGGGAGCGTGCCCGCGGGCACGTTCGCGGAGGGCGAGGAGCACGGCGTCGCGGAGTTCGCGTCGCGCCTGCTGCTCGGCGGCACCCGCCGGATGTCCGCGGCCAAGATCGCGGACCGGCTGGAGGGGATCGGCGCGACGCTGGAGTTCCACAACACCCAGGAGCTCCTGCTCTTCTCCGGCCGCTGCACGCGGGAGACCGCGGCGGAGACGGTCCGGATCCTCGTGGAATGCGTCTCCCAGCCCGCGTTCCCCGCCCGGGAAGTGGAGCGGGTCCGCGGCGAGCTCCGGAACGACCTGCGGATCGAGGAGGACGATACGCGGCAGCGGGCGTACCGCGAGCTCCTCCGCATCGTGTTCCCCAAGGACCACCCCTACGGCCGCGACCCGAAGGGCGGGGAGGAGCGCGTGCGGCGCATCCGGCGGTCGGACCTCGTCGCCTTCCACGGGGACCACGTCGGGCCCGATGGCCTGATCTTCGCGGTCACGGGGGACGTGGACCGCGGTCTCATCGAGAAGGCGGTGGCCACCCCGCTCAGCCGGTTCCGCGGCAAGGCGGAACCCGCGCGGTCCACCCCGCCGCCCGCTTACAAGCCCCGCCATCTCGTGATCGATATGCCGCACAAGTCCCAGGCGGACGTCGTCCTCGGCGCGCCCGCGGTGCCGCGGCGCCACGACGACTACTACGCCCTCCTCCTGGCCAACCTCCTCCTGGGGCGGATCGGGCTCTTCGGCCGCCTCGGGAAGAACCTCCGGGACGAGCTCGGACTCGCGTACTACGCGTACAGCAGCCTGGATGCCCGCACGGCCGCGGGCATGTGGTCCATCAACGTGGGCCTGAACCCCTCCAACCTGGCGCGCGGGGTCCAAGGGATCCGGGACGAGCTCGGTCGGCTGCGGACCGAGCCCTTCGCGGTCCAAGAGATCGCGGACGGGAAGGACAACCAGGTGGGCTCCCTCGTCGTGTCCCTGGAGCGCAATGCGGAGGTCGCTGCGGAGCTCCACCGGATGGAGCACTACGGCCTCGGCATGGACTTCCTGGAGCGCTACGGGGAGATCATCCAGGGGCTGACGGACGAGGCCGTCCGCGATGCCGCCGTGAAGTACTTCTCCGCCACGCCGTGCTCTTGGGTGGTCACCGGGCCTGCGAAGGGGACGAAGCTGGCTCTGTAGGCGCCTCCGCCGTCTCGAGTCGCCGTTGCCATGCGTCCGCGCAGTCGTACGGGCTCAGCGTTTATATCGGGGACGCAGCGTACCTGCGGCCGCCCGGGAGAGACCTGCGGCTTCTGACGCTCCCGGCTCGGGGGACCTCCATGCTCCTCGGAACCCGGACGAGCGTGCTCGCACTCGTAGTCGTCATCGTGGCCGTCTCCTTCGCGGCGGCGGGGAACGGGACGGCGCCTGTCGCGGTGGCGACGCCCGAGGCCGGCCCCGTCTCGGCGTCGAGCCTCTCCCTTGGCTACCTCGACCCGGCGGACGGGGCGACGATCAACACGTCCACGCCGACGATCACGGTCGCCCTGGCGCCTGGGCCCGCCACCGTGGTCGCCGCGGACCTCCATCTGGACGGAATGAACCTGACGAGCGCGGGGACCCTCCAGGGGAACGCGTTCGTCCTCCCCTTGGCCCTGTCCCTCCGGAACGGCCCGCACGTCGCGAACTACACGGCCTTCGACAGCCTCGGGGGCCTGACGTTCGTCAACTGGACCTTCACGGTGGACACGATTCCTCCCCTCCTGCTCGTGACCGCGCCCGCCTATCCCATGGTCCCGACCTCCTTGGTGTTGGTCGAAGGGACCGCGGTCCTCGTCAACTACGCCCTCTTCCCTGGCGCGGCGCCCATCAACGTCACGGCGACCGTGCTCCCCTCGGGCGTGAAGCGATGGGCCTACCCCGTCGCCGGGCCCTTCAGCATCCCCGTGCCCCTGACCGAGGGCGTGAACACGATCTTCGTGAACGCCACGGACCACGTGGGCAACTTCGCGACCCAGATCGTGAACGTGGTCAGCGACACGGTGAAGCCGCCCCTCGTGGTCCTGACCCCCGCGAACCTGTCCGTGTCCCCGACCGATCTGGTCCGCGTCTCCGGCCTCTCCGAGTTCGGCGCGTACCTCTCCGTGAACGGGTTCAGCGTGACCGTCGCGCCCAACGGGACCTGGAGCATCGTCCTCGCTCTCCCCGAGGGGCTCAACATCCTCCAGATCGCCGCGGCGGATCAGGTTGGGAATCTCAACTACACCGGGCTCGCCGTCTTCGTGGACTCCGACGTGCCGCAAATCACCCTGACGTCGCCGACGGCGACCGTGTCCAGCCAGAGCCGGGTCGTCGTCGCGGGGACCGTCCGCGACACGAAGCTCGTGGCCCTCCTCGTCAACGGCCTGCCCGTCACGTGCAACGCGACGGGAGGCTTCAGCACGACCCTCACCCTGCTCGACGGACTGGATCCGATCATCCTCGTCGCGGTGGACGCGGCCCAGCACACGACGATCCTGAGGACCGCGATCCGCGTGGACACGACGGCCCCCACGGTCACCCTGACCTCGCCTCCGGACGGACTGGAGACCAGCGCGTCGACCGTCCTGGTCCAGGGGACCGTGAACGACCCGAACGCGACGGTCCTCGTGAACGATCAGATGATCCGTCCCGATGCGTCAGGGAACTGGCAGACGACCGTGGGCCTCGTCCCCGGAGCCAACGTGATCTACGTCTCCGCGGTGGATGCCGCCGGGAACCGCGGGGCCACCCTCGTCCTGCACGTCGCGGACTTCTCCCCGACCCCGGACTTGGAGAACCGGACCTCGGCGAACGCGGCGAACCTGGACGAGCTGGGCGCCATCGTTCGGTTCTCCCTGGTGGGGATCGTCCTCCTCGCCCTCGGCGTGGAGGTCGTCCTCTACGCCCGGTCGGCGCGGAAGGTCCGCGAGACGCGGCAAATCGTCGAGGCGCTCCTCCGCCTGTACAAACGGAAGAAGTAACCGGGTCGACGGGGGGTCCGCGGGAGCCGCTCCAAGCCTATCAGAAGAGAGGTTCCTCGACGATGCGGGCCGCGCCCCCCACCGTGCACGGGATCGTCCGGATCCCGAGCTCCTCGATGCGCTCCCGGACCTCAGGACCCCGACCGGGCAGCGTGTTCACGTACACGGTCGCCCCCGTGTCGATGGAGAAGAACGCCGGGATGCCCGCGTCGCGCATCTTCCGCACGGCCAGGATCACCCGGAGGGTCTCGGGCTGCCACAGGACCATCTCCGCCGAACCGGTCATCGTGATCCCATGGA
Organism: Thermoplasmata archaeon; assembly: GCA_013329855.1. GTDB lineage: Archaea > Thermoplasmatota > Thermoplasmata > RBG-16-68-12 > RBG-16-68-12 > RBG-16-68-12 > RBG-16-68-12 sp8695u. The sequence continues at coordinate 21,561 of DUJI01000040.1, forward strand.
GCATGAGCGTGTCCCGCTCCGCGAGGGCGCAGATGGCCCCGATGTCCCGCTTGCGGATCGCGAGCTCCATCTCCGCGATGAGGCGCGGCATCTCCGCGAGGCGGGCATGGAAGAAGGGCGACGTGAGCGCCTCGCGGTGGGCGTCCTCCGTCTGCTTGAAGGCGGGGATCAGGGCCACGACCATGTCCATCTGGAGGTCCTCGTCCGCGAGCTGGACCGCGTAGGAGTCCTCGTCGCTCACTCCCATCTTCCACTTGCTGAAGGCGCCCGTCACGGAGCGCGTCGCGGACCCGGCGCCGCGGCGGGCCATGCGGGAGACTTCCTGGAGGTCCGCCGGGAGGCCCACGGCGCGGCAAGCGGACAGCGCCAGGGCCGCAAACCCGGACGCGCTCGCTCCGAGGCCCACGTTGGACGGGAAGTCGTTCACGGAGACCATGCGGAACCGCTTCCTCACGCCGGACCGGGTGCGCACCTCACGGACCACATCCAGGATGCGCTGCATCTCCCGGGCGGAGATGGTCCGGTCGTCGATCGTCGCGGTGTCTCGATCGAAGTCGCCGAACTCGATCGTGGTCCGCGTCGTGAGCGGCGCTGTGCAGACGCTGATCGAGTCGTGGAAGGGAAGGCGCAGGACGGGGTCCGCGAGGCCGTGGTACTTGATCAGGCCCTGGATGGGATGGGCCACCGCGGTCGCCTTCATGGCCGCCACCGCTCGAGGACCTCGAGGAGCTCCCGATGGTCTCGGATCTCTGCATCAGGGCCTTGGGCTCCCGAAGCGGAGGGATGGTGCACCGCATGCTCGGAGTCGTGGCCCACGTCGAACCACACGGCCCGCATGCCCAGGCCTCGGGACCCGGCCACGTCCGCGACCAGGTCATCTCCCACGTGGACGGCCTCCGCGGGTCGAAGGCCGAGATGCTCCAGGGCCGCCTCGAAGATCCGGGGGTCGGGCTTGCGCACGCCCAGCTCGTCCGAGAAGATGCGGTCGTCGAAGTGCTTCCCGATGCCCATGTCGTCCTGGATGGGCCGGAGGAAGCGGCCCCACGTGCGGCCCGTGTTGGAGATCAGGCCCACCTTGTAGCCTTGCCGCTTGAGCGCCGCGAGCGTGGAACCGATGTGGGGATAGAGGATCGGAAGCTTCGTGCGGATGGCGTCTCCGAAGGAGGCCGCGAGGGCGTCCATCAGATCCTCGTCGGCCGCATCCAGCTCGGCGAGCTCGAGGAAGGCGTGGATCTGTTCCTCGCCGCTGAGGTCCACCCGTTCCCCCCACTTCCGGGCCAGGAGCTCCGTGTGCCGGTCGTAGGCGCGGTAGAGGACCTCGGGTTCCACGACGAGGCCCCGCGCGGCGAACGCCTCGACGATCCGCTCCACGCGGATCCGCCGCATGTGGGCGTCGTAGTCCGGCCACGGGGTCTCGGCGATCGTGTGCCACCAGTCGAAGGTCACGCCGCGGATCCCGGTCCCCCTAGGCATCGAAGATCACCTCGGCCACCCCCTTCTCGGGGTCCACGGCGAGTCGGTGGTAGGTCACCGCCTTGATCGCGAGCCTGAGCTCGTGGCGCTTCTTGTCGATCGCCTCGCCCCAGGCCTTGGCCTCCAGCCGCGTTCCGCTCACCCGGACCTCGAACTTGCAGAACAGGAGGTGCTGCGTCTCATGGAGGAACAGGAGCTCCGAGAGCCAGGCGACGAGGAGGGCCGGGAGGTCGTCCGCGGCCAGGCGCACCTCGACCTCGCCGACGGCGCGGACGTGCTCGGGGTTCGCGATGAGGCTGAACATGCCCGCGGCCGCGCTCTCGAACAGCTCGGACGCCGACGCGCCGTAGGCCCGGATGCCCACGTCCGCGGTGTGGTCGATTTCCTCGTAGCGCACGAGGGAGCCAAAGGCCCCCACGATATGAAGATTCCTCGCTCCCGCCGGCTCACACGCCCCGTTCCTTCCCGGGCCACAGGAACTTGTGGATCTGGGGCTGGAGCCGCACGTCCAGCCGGTCCTCGAGGATCCACGTCGCCAGGGTGGCCGGTTCCAGGCCCTCCCGGATCCGGTGGGCGGGCATGACGGGGGAGAAGAGGACCGTGTCCGCGGGGATGGCCCGGTTCCGGACCGTGTCCCTCGCGAACTCGTAGTCCGCGCGGTCCAGGAGGACGAACTTGACCTCGTCGAACGGACGGAGGAGGCGCAGGTTCTCGAAGGCCCGCTTGGCGACCATGGTCGAGCCGGGACACTTGATGTCCATGATGTACCGCACGCGACCCTCCTGGCGGCGCGCCGCCACCGCGGCGTCGAAGGGCGCCAGGTCCACCTCGCCGTCCGTTTCCATGGAGTGCACGAGGTGCGCGGGTAGGGCCTCGATGGCCACGGCCACGGAGCGCCACTGGAGCAACGGCTCGCCCCCGGTCCAGCAGAGGTGGCCGATCCCGCTCCGGCCCCCTCCGTGGGAGCCGATCAGGTCCTGGACCCGTGCAACGAGCTCATCCACCCGGACTTCGCGATAGTCGCCGCCTTCCACGGCGTACACGGAGTCGCACCAGGCGCATCGCAGGTTGCACGAGTACAGGCGCACGAAGACGGTCGGCGTGCCGACCAGGCTGCTCTCTCC
>DUJI01000026.1 GCA_013329855.1 Thermoplasmata archaeon
CCGCCACCAGTACATGGAGGAGATGGGACCGAGGTTCGCGCACGCGGCGAGGCGATCCGGCAGGACGGCGCGGGCGATCCTCCGGGCCGAGGCGCGGTTCGGGGCGGTCACGTACGCCATGACGTGCTTCTTCGTGCGGGTTGCCGACATCGAATCCCTCCGAGAATTATCAGGGGGTGGAATATGGACGATGCGCTTTTATGTCCCGCCCCGGGTGCGTCGGATGGCCTTCGATGCCCATCGTCCTCATGTCCGAGGTAGTCGCGGCCCTACGTGCCACCCTCGGGAAACGCGGCATGCCTGACGACGAGGTGCGCATCCTCGCGGAGTACCTCCTCTCCTTCTTCGGCTTCCAGACGGAGGTCATCGACAACAACCTGGACGTCGCGGACCGCGACGTGTTCTACATGCTCGAGGAGGAAGGGCTCCTGGGCACGCGCCAGGAAGAGGTCCTGATCAAGAAGGGGAAGACGTGGCGCATCCACTACTGGGTGCTCCGCGTGGACCGGATCAAGGCCCTCGCCAAGGGCGCGACGACGCGGCCCGTGCAGGACGCCTTCGCCGTGTACAACGACGTGCCCGACGACGTGTGGGCGAGACAGCTGCCCGTGCACTAACCACCCGGGATAGTTTAAATATCCCCGAGCCCTCGTTGCGAGCCACCGATGGTCGACTGGACGCCCTATCTGATCGCGGTCGCCGCGGTGGTCCTGTGGACCGCGTTCTTCGCCTTCTTGCAGCACCGGAAACTCCTGGAGCCGCGGAACCTCTCGCTGGCGGGCCCCATCCTCATGTGGCGGACGGGCCGGGGAAGGAACCTGATCGACCGCCTCGCGCGGCCCAAGCGCTTCTGGCGGGCGTTCGGAGACGTGTCCATCGTCCTCGTCGTGGCCGCCATGGTCGGGACGACGGTCCTCCTGCTGTGGGAGGCCACCCTGGTCCAGAGCGCCGCGGTGCGAGCGAACCCGCCGTCCCCCGACCTGCTCCTCGGGCTCCCGGGCATCAACCGGCTCATCCCCCTCGGGTACGGCGTCTTCGGGCTCGCGGTGGCCATCGTCCTCCATGAGTTCTGCCACGGAATCTTGGCCCGCGCCGTGGACGTCAAGGTGCGGTCCGTCGGCGCGATCTTCCTCGTCGTCCCCATCGGCGCCTTCGTCGAACCGGACGAGGACGAGATGCGGCGGCTGCCGCCCCGCCAGCGCTCCCGCCTGTACGCGGCGGGTCCCGCGACGAACCTCCTCCTCGCGGTCCTGTTCGGCTTCCTCTTCTCGAGCATCATGATGGCCGCGGTGACCCCCGTCCACAACGGGGTGGGCATCGTAGGCTTCTCCGGCCCGGACTCGGGGGCGCTCAAGGCCGGCCTCCAGCCGTACTCCATCATCACGAACGTGAACGGCACCGAGGTCAACTCGTACAGCGACTTCGTCAACGCGATGGCCGAGGTCCGTCCCAACACGACGATCGCCGTGCAGACGTACAACGTGAACAACGGGACGTACTTCGACGCGGCCGTGACCGTGGGGTACGACAACGCCACGGGCCGCCCCCTCCTGGGCATCTACGCCCTGGACGTGAGCACGGACTACTACCACCCCCTGACGAACCCGGACCGGTTCGGCGGCGTCCCCGGGGCCATCCTGTCCTACATCGCCCTGCCGTTCGCCGGCCGCGCGCCGATTCAGGATCCGGAGATCTCGTTCTACAAGGTGAGCGGCCCGTTCGCCGCGCTGCCGCCCGCCGTGTTCTGGGTCTTCACGAACAGCCTGTACTGGCTCTTCTGGCTCAACGCGATGCTCGGCGCCACGAACGCGCTGCCCGCGGTGCCGCTGGACGGAGGCTACGTCTTCAAGGACGGGATGAACACCCTCGTGTCGCGGCTCCGCCGCGGAATCCGGGCGGAGGACCGCGACCGGATCGTGAAGCAGGTCTCCTACCTGTTCGCCCTGCTCATCCTGGCGCTCATCCTGTGGCAGCTCATCGGCCCGCGGATCTGACGTGGCCGTCCGGTCAGCGGCGGGTTTCGTTCGCGAGGAGGCCGAGCACCCCGCTGACGAGACCGAGGACGGCGCCCAGCGCGCCCGCCCCGACGATGAGCGCGACGATTCCGAGGATGAGGTTCAGCATGCCGCCCGTGCTGTAGCTGCCCCGGTAGATCATCACGCTCCCGACCAGGATGCCCACGCCGAGGACGACGGCCACGAGGCGCGCGAGGATGTAATCGAGCGTGAGGGTCGAGAGGTGTCCGAGGTCCATGCCCAAGCCGCCGACCAGGATCAGGGCGCCCCCGAGGAGGCCGAGGAGGAGGCCCACGATGGCGAGGTCTCGCTTCTCCGACATGGAGGGTGCGAACGCCCCTCCCTACTTCATCCTTTCTCTAATCCGCCCGCGGCCCACACCCCCGCGGGATCCCCAGGGAAGAGGTTCTTCCCCCACCACATCCGGAGGGTGTGGAAGACCTCCGTGAATCCCGCCTCCGCGAGGAACCGGGCCAGCTCCGGGTTCCGCTCGGGCCCGCTGAGTGAGTACTCCCGCGGGCCGACCACGCTCACGAGGGCGCCGAAGAGATCGCGGGCTGCGTCCGGATGTCCCGGCGCGACAATCCACGGGCCGATCTCGCACGCGCCGTCGAACGGGCTGCCGACCAGGTACCCGACGATCCGGGTTCCGTCGCGGGCCACGAGGAACGTCGCCGGGCTCTCCTGGAGCAGCCGTTCCAGGAGAGGCCTCCGGGAGGCACCGAAGAACCCCGCATCGAAGGGGACCAGCTCCTCCAGGTCGGCCTCCCGGGCCACGTCCACGGCGCCCGCTCCCGTGGGCGACGCGACCCCCCGCCAGCGCACGACCTCGTACTCGCCGTGGAAGCCGAGCCGTTCGTAGAATCGGACCACGTCGAGGTACGCGTTGAGCCGGACGGTCTCCGTCCCGCTCGCCGCCAGGTACAGGAGCGCGGTCTGCATGAGGATCCGCCCGACGCCCCGTCCGCGGTGGTCCGGGTCCACGATGACCGCACCGAGGAACGCGAGCCGTTCGTACGGCGTCGTGGTGAGGATGCCGACCACGCGGCCTCCGTCCTCGGCCGCGAAGCATCCGTCGGGCGAAAGGGCGATCAGCCGCGCGAGGTCCGCGCGGGTGTAGCCCCAGCCCTCGAGGTCCGTCAGGCCGAGGGCGGCGTCGATGTCCCGTTCGTCGAGCCGTCGGACGCGCGGTTCTCCCACAGGTTCACCCTCCGCTCGAGTTCCTCCGCCTCGTCGCACTCGTGGTAGCCGTGGGTCACGTACTTCTTGTCCCTCCGGTGGTGCTTGTACATGCACGGCCCGTACTCGTCGTCCTCCTGGCCGTACCACTTGTCGCAGTCCTTGCACAGGTGCTTCCGCGGCAACTGGGCCTGGAGCTGGGCCACGTGCGGATCCGTCTCTACATTCCCCAAAACGGGTCCTCCTTGCGTTTGATGGCGCAGATCTGGTCCAGGGTCTCCAGTTCGTCCACGCTGAGTTGCGTGTGCTGGCGCAACGTCCGCGCCTCCTCCTCCGTGAGCTCGATGAAGAGCACGTCGCCGCCGTTGATCTGTCGCCCGATCGTGACGCCGTCGATCGAGATGGCCACCTCCTGACCCTGGCGGGCCTCGTCGAGGCGCTTCTCACCGCTGCGGATGGACTTGATGCGACCGAGGCTCCGCCCATCCTCGCGCATGACGCCGGCGCCGCTGCGGATGCGGCCGTTCAGGACCCGCACGCCGAAGATGGCCGGCTTGGACGTGCGGAACACGTAGTCCCCGAGGAACAGGAGCTTCGCGGGATACGTGGTCTCCTTGCGGCTCGCCTCTTCCAGCTGCCGCTTGCGCTCCTCCCGCCAGGCACTGTAGTCTTGGATGAGCCGGTAGATGATGTCGCTCTGGAGCAGCTTGACGTCCGGGTTGTCCTGGAGGGCCGTCTGGGCGTCCGGCAGGAGCTGCGTGTTGAAGGTGAGGATCGCCTGATGGAGCGGGTCGCCCGCGGTCGCCGCGTCGATCACGTCGCGCCGCGAGGTCGCGCCGAGTCGCGCGAACCGCACGGGGATGTCCGCCTGCTTGCACTCGTACGCGAGCCCTTCCAGGGAGCCGATGGCGTCCGCCTTCAGGAGGATGCCCTGTTCCTGGACCTCCACGTGGGGCTGGGATTCCTTCGCAATCTCATCGACGAGTTCCTGGACGTTCCCCTGGGCCGCGCGGACGGGCGCCCCCGCCACGGCGCCCTCGACGTTCGCGGCGACGATCTTGACGCCCGCGGCCGCGGTGACGCTCTTCACGGAATCGAACCGGTCCTGGGGGTCGCGGATCTCGTCCAGCGGCTTCGGTTTGAGAAGCGCCTTGACCTTGGTCGTCCCGGGCTTCGTCGGCGTACCGAAGACGATCGTGTCCCCCTTGCCCAGGGTCCCCTTGTAGATGATCGCGTCGAGGGTCGTGCCGAGCCCCTTCTCCTCCTTCACCTCGAGGATCGTGCCCTCCGCGGCCCCCTCCTCCGTGGTCAGCTCCTTCTCGAGGAACCGCTGGGCGAGTCCGATGAGCATGAGGAGGAGGTCCGGGATGCCCTCGCCGAACTTGGCGCTCAGCGGGACCACAGCGATGTTGGACGTGAAGTCGGTCACCTTGTCGTACCGGTCCGCGGAGAACCCGTGCTCGAAGAGGCGTCCCACGAGCTCGTACAGGCGCTTGTCGAACTCCTCCCGCGCCGTGTCCGGCTGGTCCGCGTAGGACAGGATGAACGGCTGGTCGTCGTGGTGCCGCCACCCGGGCACCAGGTCGATCTTGTTCGCCGCCACGACGAACGGCGTCTTGTACCGCTTCAGGATGTTCAGGCTCTCGATGGTCTGCGGCCGGAAGCCCTCGTTCAGGTCGATGACGAGGACCGCGAGGTCCGCGAGCGCACCGCCGCGGGCGCGCATCGTGGAGAACGCCACGTGACCCGGCGTGTCGATGAACAGGAGTCCGGGAACCTTGAACGACTTGCCCTTGACCAGCTCGCCGCAGGTCTCCCTGATTGCGGCCATGGGGACTTCCGTGGCGCCGATGTGCTGCGTGATGCCGCCGGCCTCGCGGCCCGCGACCCCCGTGCCGCGAATGCGGTCCAGGAGGGTCGTCTTGCCGTGGTCCACGTGTCCGA
>DUJI01000210.1 GCA_013329855.1 Thermoplasmata archaeon
CGCGCGGGCGACTCCCCTGGCCGCGCTCGACTTGCCGGAGCCGGAGGGACCATCCACCGCGATCACGATTCCCGCTCCCGGGGGCGGCCCCGGCTCTCGCCCATCTGCGGTGCTCGTAGCCGAATTCGTCACGCAGGTGATGCTACCGGCCAGCCGCCAGCGCTCAGCGCGACCGTCAGCGGCGCGACCCTGTACTTCCGGTACGCGTTCCAGGGCAACCTGACCGTGCCACCGGGGACCTCGTCCCTCGTGTACACGGTCATGACCTCCCGCTCCCTGGACAACACGACGGTCACGGGGACCGTCTACCTGAACGGGGCGGGGGCCGACGCCTCCCTGTCCTTCATCGCGGAATCGGGCGGCGCGCTGAACGCCACGACCACCGCCGCGATGGACGGCACGTACTCCGTGTCCCTGGCTCCCGGCGCGTACGTCCTCTACGCGACCCGGACCGTGGGCTCCGCGGCCTTCCTCGGGAGGGTGAACGTGCCCCACGCCGCCTCCTTCGGCAACCCGATCGTCCTGGATTCCGCGTTCCAGCTCTCCGGGGTCACCCTGGACCCCGCCGGCGTCCCCGTGACGGCCGGCCTGAACGTCACGGGCGCGGCCACCCTGTCCCTGACCACGGGCTCGAACGGCGCGTACCAGGTGCTCCTCCCCGAAGGCACGTACACGCTGACCGCGGACCGCAGCCAGACGGAGCAGGGCATGGTCGTCTCCTACCAGGGGACCGCGACGTTCACCCTGGCCTCGGACACCGTGGTCAACCTTCAGCTCGGGCGCGTGGAGCAGCACTCCGTCACCCTCACCTGGGACGCGACCGAGAACCGCACGGTCCCCGCGGGCGGCGCTGTGACGTACACGATCACCGTGGCCAACACGGGCAACCTGCAGGACACGTTCGCCCTCTCCGGGAGCACGGCCGGCTGGACCTTCGCCTTCTCCCCCGCCACGATCACCCTGAACTACGGGACGGCGCCCCACTCCGTGCCCGTCACGGTGACCATCCAGTCCCCCACGAACGCGCTCGTGGCCCACCCGCCCGTGACCATCACAGCCACGTCCACCGCGGACAACACGGCCCAGGGTAGCGTCGTGGTCGACGTGGGGATCGTGCGCACCCGCGGCCTCACGGCCCAGGTGGATCCACTCTCCGGGACCTTCGACGGGACCTACCTGAACTACACGGTGAACGTCCGGAACACGGGGAACGCGCCCGAGACCGTGGACGTGTCTGTCCAGAACCCCGGCGACATCGGCGCGTCCGGGTGGCAGGCCCGCCTCGTGGCCGCGGGCAGCGGGCCGCTGTCCGGGCTCACCCTGACCAACCTCACCGTGCCGGCGAACTCGACCGCGAGCGCCCGGCTGGTCCTCAGGAGCGCGGGGGCCCACGGCGGGACCACCGTGGTCCTGAACGCGGCCGCCGTGGATACCCCCTCCGTGTCCGCCCAGACCGTCTACACGGCGACCCTGCCCGCGCTCACGGTCCCCGCAGGCGCCAGCGTGAGCGGGAGCGGCGTGTCCCTGTTCGTGCCGCCCAACGTCCTCCTCTTCGCCGCGATCGGCGGTGCGGTGGCCGCCGCGATTGCCGCCCTGTACCTGACCCGGCGGAGGCGATGACCACGCGCCGGTTCGTCCTGGCCCTGGTCCTCCTGGCCGTCGTCGGCGCCACCCTGGCCGCGTCCGCGGCCGCGAGCGGCCCCCTCCTCTTCGACCTCCACGGCCCGACGGCCATCGCGCCGGGTCAGAACGCCGTGTTCAACGTGACCGCCTCGGGCGGGCCCGACGGGAACGTCACCTACTCCGTCGTGTACTACATCGAGGGCACCAACACGTCGGGAGGCGCCCCGCTCTCCTCCTCGCCCGGGCGGACCAGCGGGAACCAGACCACCCTCCAGATCAACGTGACGGCCCCCACCTTGGAGCAGACGGTCACCCTGGTCGTGACCCTGGAGGCGACCCCCGAGGCCGGGTCCGTCCAGAACGTCACGAGGACGTTCTCCATCACCGTGGTCAAGCCCATCGTGCTGACGGCGACCTTTCACAACGGGGGCACGACAACCGCGCTGAACATCACGGTCCGATGGTACGTCGACGGGGCCCTCGTGGGCACGAGCCAGATCGCCCGGATTGCCTCCAACGCGGACGCGACGGTCACGTTCAACTACCTGCCCGTGGGACTGGCCCCGGGCGAGCACACCCTCCGCGTGGAGGCGGACCTGGACCACAACAACGTGATCGACCCGTCCAAGGGCGAGGTGGTCACGTCGACCCTGTTCTACAGCCAGGTCTCGGAACCCGCGACGGGCTGGACCATCCTCCTGGGCATCGGGGTCTTCATCCCCGTGTTCCTCGGGGTCGTCGCCCTGCGGCGCCGCGGCCAGCGGTGACTACGCCAGCTCCAGGATCCAGACGTCCGCGTGGTTGCGCAGGAGCATGCCCAGCTTGGTGCGGGAGATCCCCGCCCGGGCGAGGAGCGGGTCCAGTCGGTCCTCGGGGGGCATCATCACCGTGCCGTCCACCCAGGCCGTGGCGATCGTCTCGTAGCGGACGCCCTTGCCGCCCACCTTGATCCGGGCCGCCGCCGTCTCGCGGAACGTGTGTAGGACGATGTGGAACGAGGTCACCGCCGTGGGGCGCACCCTCTCGTTGAAGTAGTCGGCGACCTGCTTGTGGACGGGGGCGAAGGACCCGACCCGCTTGGCGTACTCGCGCCAGCCGCGGTCGAACGGCGACCGGGGCGTGGTCATGGCGTGCTCCGTCACGGGCTGGACGTCCTCGAACGTGGCCAGGATGGACTGCCCGGAGACCAGCGCGCCGAGGAACTCGGGCCACGAGGCGTACTCCTCCTTGGGCATCGTGTTCCCCAGGTTCTTCGCGAGGCTGACCAGGTAGTTGTTGAGGCCCTGCACGCCGACCTTCGTGGCGAGGTCCTCGAGGAACAGGGCCGTGGCGACCTCCACGAAGGGGTTGCACTCGGGCATGCGCGCCTCCGCGGGCATCAGCGGCCCCCTTTCAGGCGCGCCCCGCGCATGACCAGCGCGTAGACGCATTCGTAGTTCCGGAGCAAGGCCCGGACGTGCTCCTCGTTGATGTTCACCATAGCCACGTTCTTCGAGGAGATCTTCGTCTCGCCGCTCCAGCCACGGGTCGCAAGCAGGTAGGAAACCAGCGGGTTGCCCGAGACGGTCACGTTCTTCGCGATCTCCTCGCGGAACCGCTCGTGGAACACGCAGAAGTTGCACACGGCGATGTTGTGCACGTTCGCGTTGTACTCCTCCATGACCACGGCGTCCCCGGGGCTCATCCGGCCCACCGCGTACCGCGTCCGGAAGATCGTGGGCACGTAGCAGCACTGCTTCATCGCGTACAGGTACCCGACCACGTCCCCGTCCACGTCCGTGATGGCCATGTCCGTGAGGGGCGTGACGTCGCCCTCGATGCTGAAGGCCGTGCGGCCCTCCCGCACGGCGACGTTGAAGGAGGTCCATCCGAGGTACGCCTCCTTCCCCATCCGGGAGGCCAGGGCGTCCCCGACCCGCTGCCAGAACTCGACGACGCCGTCGGCCCCGGCTTTCTCGATCATGTCCTCGATCAGGGAGGCGAGCGCGACGTCGAGCATGGTCACAGGGCTCCGGTCATGGGCTCACACGAAGGACGACAGGACGCCGTCCAGGTACGTCTTCCACTCCTTCTCCGCGCGGTCCGCGACCGTGTCGCCCCGGATCTCGCGGAGCTTCTCGAGCACGAGGCGGAGGAACCGGTTCCAGTGGTCCCGGGTCATGTAGGCGGAGGAGGTCCCGACCTCGTTGTACGCCAGGGTGAGCGTCTCCTCCAGGGGACCCGGGCCAATCAGGCTCCCGAGCCGCTGGCGGAAGTACGTCTCGATCTCCTTGTTCTTCTTGAATTCCTTCGTCTCGCCGAACTTCTGGACGAAGAGGATCCGGGTGAGCCGCTTGAGCTCCGCGCCGACGGCCTCGTCGTACGCGGCGAGCACCTCGGGCGTGACGGGCTTCTCCTCGAACAGGTGGCGCACGACGATGGCCGTCGTGACGACGTTGGCGAGGACGCCCTGCATCTTCGTGATCTCCACGGGCTTCGTCGTCAAGAAGACGAGGAACGCGCGGTCGCCCACGCCGCTGATGATCACCGTGCCCGCCTCGAACTGCTCCACGGACATCATCATGTTCTGCCCGCTCAGCTGGTTGCAGATGTGGGCCAGGTTGCCCTTGAGGAGGTTCAGGAGGCGGTATTCCCGCGGGTTGAGTTCGTTGGGGATGGAGGACGCGAAGATCCGGCCGTCCACCCCGAGGAACATGGCGATGTCCAGGGCGTTGTCCTCGCGGCACCGGCCGAGCTCCGTCTCGAGGAGGAGCTTGAGGTGGCCGACCGTCTCGGCCCCCATGGTCTTGTCGACCTTGCTGGCGTAGGGCATCTAGGCGCCCCGCTTCAACCCGTAGGAGTTGAAGAGGATCTGGAGGGCTTCCTCGGGGGAGTAGTCGTAGTCCCAGTTCTCCTGCATGAGCCGGATCCGGTCCAGGACGCGCGCGGGGGCCTTGAGCCCCTGCGCGGTCTTCAGCGCCTCCTCGAACGTCTTCGCGTGGGACCGCGTGGTCTCCTCGGCCATCTGGACGGGGCTCGTCCGCACGACGATGCCCACGCCGCGGGCGAAGAGGTACGGATACACGCCCTCGCCGTGGTGGACGCCTCGCATCTTGAGGATCTTCAACGTCCGGTTGAAGGCGCCGCCGATGGGATAGTACTCCAGATGGACCGCGCCGTCGGAGAGGTAGATGGGCAGGAGGACGTCCTCCCCGACCGTCTCGCCGGGGCGGGCATGCTCCTCGACCGTGCACAGGACCACGCCGAGTTCCTTGAGCGTGTAGAACAGCTTCCCGATCAGCTCGCGCTGCTCGAGCTTGTCCTGGGTCGCCCAGATCACGGGGGTCATGGGGTCGATGACCACGCGGGTCGGGATGTTGTAGTCCGCGCGCGCCTTGACCAGCTGGGGCAGCTGCTCCTCGATCATCTTCTTGAAGTTCTTGCCCTTGAGGTGGATGAAGAAGAGGCTCTTCTCGTAATACTTCCGCAGATCGAAGCCCATGAGGTCCGCCTCGCGCATGATCTGCTCCGGAGGCTCCTCCAGGGTCACGTACAGCGCCTGTTCGCCCTGTTCGACGCCCTCCATGAGGAACTGGACCGCGAAGGTCGACTTGCCCGTGCCGCTGGAACCCAGCAACACGATGGTCGACTTGGGGTAGAATCCGCCTTCGATCAGGTCGTCGAGACCGGGAATCCCGCTGGACACCTTCTCCTTGTCCGCCATGATGCTCCCCCCGCGGCTCCGCATCCCCGGAGACGGGGCGGGCGGGCAGCCTGCTCGAGGTTCGGGAAACGATGAAAAGTCCTTTTAAAAAGCACGTCGGCCTGGCTATCGCGGTTGAGAACGAGTCGCGGCGGTCCCGCGGGCTCAGAACTTCCCGCGGATCGCGTCCAGCTTCTTCGTCAGCTCGTGGCTCTGGGCCGCCACGGCGAGCTCGCCGCGCGGACCGGCATGCCGCTCTCCGTCGCGATCCTCGACCTCGACCATTTCAAGCGCGTCAACGACACGTGCGGCCACGCGGCGGGGGACGCGGCGCTCGCGGCGTTCGCGGGAGTCCTGCGGCGCAACACGCGGCGGATGAATCTGTCGGCGCGGTTCGGCGGGGAGGAATTTGTTACGGTCCTGCTGGACGGCGACATCGCGGGCGCGGTGCGGTTCGCCGAGCGCGTGGTGGCGGAGACGCGCGCCCTGCGGCTGGCGTCCGGTCCGCTGACGGCGAGCGCCGGGGTGGCGACGTACGAGGAGGGGATGGGCTCGCACGAAGTGCTGGTGGCGACGGCGGACCGGGCATTGTACGCGGCGAAGGGGGACGGGCGCGACCGCGTGGCCGTGGCCGAGCGGTTCCCGGCCCCGGCGGGAACGGGGCCGGGCGGCGCGGGCGCTCCGGCTGCCGCCCCGGTGCTGGAGATGGGCGGGTCGGAATCGGTGCTGGTGATCGACGACGACGTGCGCAACATCTTCGCCATCACCAGCGTGCTCGAGCGCCACCGGATGGAGGTGAGCTACGCCGAGGACGGCAAGCGCGGCATCGAGCCGCTGCGCGAGGCGCGGCCCGACGTCGTCCTCATGGACGACATGA
>DUJI01000044.1 GCA_013329855.1 Thermoplasmata archaeon
GTCATAACCACTAGACCACGAGCCCAGCTTCGCGGCCTAAGGGATGATTCCCTAAAAGGCTTTCCGCCCCTAGACGACGGGAGCCCAGAGAATCGTCAACATCTTCTCCTGGCGGTCCTCCTTGTGGCATCCCGGGCCGCATACGTACACGTCGCCCGGGGCGCCCTCCATCTTCAGATTGGCGGTCGCGAACTTGCGCCAGAAGACGTCCCATCCTTCCGAGGAGATGTCTTGGTAGGGCCCCTGGTACACGTACCACGCCACCCTCCCGGTCACCCGCGTGATCGCCGGGAGCTCCCCGACCTGGACGTCCCCGTTCGCCTTCGCGTCAAAGGCCTTGTGCATCTCCTCGCAGCACGTCACGCTCTCAACCGCAGAGCCCATGCGAGCCCCGTGGCCAAGAAGGTTGTGCACTTTCGCTTCGCCGACCCCGTCAGGGCCGTCACGGATCCGCGGCCGTAGGCGTTCGACCGCAATCGATATGAGGACGTGCGGCGTGGGCGCGACGGCCGGAGTGGTCCCATGGCCTCGATCGACAACTTCGAGTTCGCCCACCAGCACCGCAGCGAAGTCGCCTGGATGTCCCAGAACACGAACACGCTCCCCGTGCACCCCGCGATCCTGGACGCGATCCGCGCGAGCGTCGATCAGCGGGAGTTCAACAACTACCCGTTCAAGCGCGGGATCTTCGGCCTCCCCGAGGCCATCCTGGAGGACCTCGGGCTCGAGGGCTTCGACCTCGTGCTCACGAACGGCGGCATCGAGGGGGAGTACTTCGCGACCCGCGCGCTCCTGAAACCCGGGGACGAGGTCATCTCCACGGACCCCGCGTTCCTGCCCATCCACGCCCAGATCGAGATGTGCGGCGCGAAGGCCAAGGCGGTGGACATCTACCGGAAGCCGTACGTCCTCACGCCGGAGCGGGCCAACGAGGCGGTCACGCCGGCGACGAGGGCGCTGTTCCTCATCGACCCGGACAACCCGCTGGGCTCCGGGTACACGCGGTCCCAGGTCAAGGGGGTCGCGGAGGTCGCGCGGGACCACGACCTCCTCCTGATCGACGACATCACGTACCGCGACTTCAACCCGGACCACGTGCTCGCCGCGGAGTTCTACCCGGAGAAGACCCTCCTGTCGTACAGCTTCAGCAAGGCGCCCGGGCTGGCGGGCATGCGGGTCGGGGCGATCCTCGGGCCCACGGAGCTCATGAAGCAGGTGAAGAGGTTCGACACGAACCCCCTCGG
This sequence comes from Thermoplasmata archaeon, assembly GCA_013329855.1. Classification (GTDB taxonomy): domain Archaea; phylum Thermoplasmatota; class Thermoplasmata; order RBG-16-68-12; family RBG-16-68-12; genus RBG-16-68-12; species RBG-16-68-12 sp8695u. The sequence continues at coordinate 1,245 of DUJI01000044.1, forward strand.
CGTGAACGTCCTCGCGCAGCACGCCGCGTTGGCGGCCCTCCAGAGCAAGAAGGAGTGGCTCCCCGGAATCCGGAAGACGTGCGAGACGAACCAGCGGACGATCAAGGCCGCGGTGGACCGGGTGGACGGCGCGTCCCTGCCCGTGTTCCCCTCCAAGGCGAACATGTTCGCGATCGACGTGGGCCCCACGGGCGTGAACCCGGAGGCCCTCGAGGAGCGCCTGCTCCACGACTACCTCGTCCACGGCCGCGCGGGCTCCTACCTCTCCAGGCTGAACGGTAGCCGATTCTTCCGCGTGCCCTTCACCGTGCCCGAGAAGGACGCGAAGCGCTTCGCAGAGGCGTTCCCCGAGGCCATGAAGAAGCTCCGCAAGTGAGACAAGCGGGACGCCATCGGACCCGCCTCACTTGGTCTCGGAAGTTAACCTTGTTTAAGGTTGATTTCGCCACCAGCGCACCCGAGCCGCGTGGGGCCGCGTGCATGCGCGAAACCTACTTACGCCCACGAGCCATCCTCAGGCCACCCCTGGGGAGGATACGTTGGCGAAGCAGGAGTACCTGAACTACATCGGTGGGGAATGGGTCGGGGCGGAGAAGGGCGACACGTACGCGGTGATCAACCCCGCGAACGGGCAGAAGCTCGCGGACGTCCCGAAGGGCGGCGAGGCCGACGCGAAGGCCGCGATCGACGCGGCGCGGGACGCGTTCGACAAGGGCAAGTGGCCCACGATGACGCCGGGCGATCGGGCCGCGGCCCTCCTCAAGCTCGCTGCGCTCATCGAGGCGGACATGGACCGCCTGGCCATCCTGGAGTCCAAGAACCAGGGGAAGACGATCAAGCAGGCGCGGGACGGCGACATCCCGTTCAGCGTGGACAACCTGCGGTTCATGGCCGGCGCAGCCCGAACCCTCTCCGGCTCCGCGTCCATGGAGTACGGTTACGGCGCCACGAGCATCCTGCGGCGCGAGCCCGTGGGCGTGGTCGGCTCGATCACGCCGTGGAACTACCCGTTCATGATGGCCATCTGGAAGATCGCGCCCGCCCTGGCCGCGGGTAACTGTGTGATCCTCAAGCCCGCATCCCTGACGCCCATCACGACGATCGAGCTGGGCAGGATCATCGAGAAGGCGGCCCTGCCCAAGGGCACGGTGAACGTCCTCACGGGGCCCGGCTCCGTCCTCGGCGAGGCGATCTCCGCGTCCGAGAAGGTGGACATGGTCTCCCTCACGGGGGACACGTCCACGGGCAAGGAGATCATGCGGGCCGGCGCGAACAACGTGAAGCGGCTCCACCTGGAACTCGGCGGCAAGGCGCC
>DUJI01000174.1 GCA_013329855.1 Thermoplasmata archaeon
TCGGGGTCCGTCCGGAAGTAGTAGTCCTTCTCCTTGCGCGCGAGCTCGAGGTCGCGGACGTAGTCGGCGGGCGAGGGGTCGCGGGCCATCGGGACCTGGACGCCGCCCCGACAGGATAAGGCTGCGCCTCATAGAGAGTAGAGGTCCGTCTTCGCCTTCGCGAGCATCTCCTTCTCCGGGGCGCCCAGATGGGAGGCGGGCACCTTGGCGTCCACCAGCTCGACGATGCTCGTGGCCGCGGCGATCTTCTGGGCCTGGGCCGCCTTCTTGATCAGGTCCGCCGCCAGGCGCGCTTTGAGCTTGGAGAGGCCCGCATCCTCGGGCGCGATGCCGAACATCTCCTCGAGCAGCTTGAGGGAGTCCTCGAAGCGGCCTTGCTTCGCGAGGGACCGGACCGCGCGTTCCAGCATGGTGAAACGGTGCACCGTGCCGGCGTCGAGGGGCATCGGGCCCGCAAGGGGGCCATGGCCCATATGCCTTCCGCGCCTCAGTACCGGGGCATCTCGGGGTCGACGCGGTCTGCCCACTCGTCGATGCCGCCCGCGAGGTTCTTCACCTTGCGGAACCCGAGCTCTCGGAGGAAGTTCGTGATCCGCGCGGAGCGCATGCCCGTCTTGCAGTACACGACGATCTCGTCTGCCGTGCTCAGTTCGCTCACGCGGCCGGGGACCTGGGCCACAGGCATGAGGACGGAGCCGTCCAGGTGGTTGATCTGGTACTCCAGAGGCTCGCGGACGTCAAGCAGGACGACGTTTCCGCCGTTGTCGAGCTTCGCCTTGAGCTCGTCCGGCGTAATCTGGAACTCCTCGCTCACCTGCTCGCTTGGCGCGTTCAGTCCGCAGAACTCCTCGTAGTCGATGAGCTCCTTGATCGTGGGGTGGGTCCCGCAGATGGGGCAGTTCGGGTTCTTCCGGAGCTTGAGCTCGCGGAACTTCATCCGGAGCGCGTCGAACACGAGGAGGCGGCCGACCAGCGTGTCCCCCTTCCCCAGGAGGACCTTGATCGCCTCGATGGCCTGGATGGAGCCCACGATCCCGGGCAGCACGCCGAGGACGCCGCCCTCCGCGCACGACGGCACGAGGCCGGGCGGCGGCGGCTCCGCGTAGAGGCAGCGGTAGCACGGACCCTTGGCCGCCCAGAAGACGCTCGCCTGGCCCTCGAAGCGGAAGATGGATCCGTACACGTTGGGCTTCCCCAGGAGGACGGCCGCGTCGTTCACGAGGTACCGCGTCGGGAAGTTGTCCGTCCCGTCGATGACCACGTCGTAGTCCTTCAGGATCCCGAGCGCGTTCTCCGACGTCAGGCGCTCCTCGTACGTCTGCACGTCCACGTTCGGGTTGATCGCCTGGACGCGCTCCTTGGCGACCTCGAGCTTCTTGCGGCCGACGTCCTTCGTGCCGTACATGACCTGGCGCTGGAGGTTCGTCACGTCGATCGTGTCGAAGTCCACGATGCCGATGCGGCCCACGCCCGCGGCGCCCAGGTACTGGAGGAGCGGGTTCCCGAGGCCGCCCGCGCCGACGACCAGGGCGGAGGACTGCTTGAGCCTGAGCTGGCCCGCCATGCCCACGTCGGGCAGGATGAGGTGCCGCGAGTAGCGTTTGATCTCCGCGGGCGTCAGCACATCCTTGCGCCGCGAGCCCATGGCCTCCATCACGGACGAGGAGCCGCCTGCGATGCTGGGGACGATGGAGATCGTATCGCCGTCCTTGAGGGTCATCGCCTCCTTCTGCAGGTAGCGGATGTCCTCCTCGTTCACGTAGACGTTCACGAAGTTGCGGAGGTGGCCCTCGTCGTTGTACAGATGGCGGCGCAGGGCGTCGTACTGGCTCACGAGCGCGCCGAGCGCCTCGCGCACGTCCTTGGCCTGCACCTCGATCGCATCGCGGTTCGCCGCGTACTGCCGCAGCGGGGTGGGGATGAGGATCTTGATCGTCGCGCCCATGGAGGTGTCTCCTACCCCGCTGTTCTACTTAGGGTTTCTGCCGGCGCCCGCATGGAGGATGCTTGGGTATAAGCCCCTTGCCCCCACGCGACTGTCCAATCGGAATAGGCATCGGGGCAGAGCCTCGGCTCCGGGCAAAACCGTTATACGCGACTGGGAGGCTCCGGTGTTCATGCGGTACGACGACCGGACGCTCGCGGGCGTCCTGTTCTTCTTCGGCTCCGTGGAGTTCCTCCTGGCCATGCTGGTCTCCGAGGGCAGCCTGCCTACGTACGTCGTCTCCTCCCAGCCCATCAGCGACCTCGGCGTGGGGCCCACCGCGGCCCTCTTCAACACGTCCATCGTCCTCCTCGGGCTGCTGACCCTCGCGGGCGCGTACTTCTACCACCGGACGCACAAGACGCTCTGGATCACCGTGCCGTTCCTTCTGGCGGGCATCGGGCCTATCGGCGTCGGCTTGTTCCCGGAGAACCTGCCCGAGAACATCCGGTTCCTCCACGGCCTCTTCGCCCTCATCTCGTTCCTCTTCGGGGGCCTCGTAGCCATCCTGATTGCCACGCGCGTGCGCCCTCCCTTCCGCTACATCTCCCTCCTCCTCGGCGTCCTCGGGCTCGTGGCCCTGGCCCTCTTCCTCGCGGGCCAGGACGCGGGCATCGGGTACGGCGGCATGGAGCGGATGATCGCCTACCCGGTCCTCTTCTGGGAGGTCGGGTTCGGCGGCTACCTCATGTCCTCCCCCGAGGGCGAGCCCGTCCCCGGAGCGCGGAAGGACACGGGCGCCTGAGCGCGGACAGGTTTGTCTTCCGGACCGGGCTGGATGATCGAGCGCCGGGACCGCGGCCGCGCGTTCCCGATGGTGGAACCCGGCTGACGGGCTCCCACCGCCCTCCAATCTGCTCCCTGGGAAAGAAGCGCAGGCGGGCAACCCGTAAATAGGGCCGGGGGGTGATGAGGACGGGGAAGCAACCATGACGAGCGAGAAAGTCCTGCGCTTTCAGGGCAAGAACGCAGACCTAGCCAAGCTGTCCCACCAGCTCGTGGACCAGCTCAAAGCCGACGGCTACAAGACCCAGACGACCACCGCGCCCCTGGGGACAATCATCCAGGCACAGAAGGCGGGTATCCTGCGGGACTTCATCACCGCGGACCGCTGCTTCACGATCATGGTCGCGGGCCAGCCCAACGACTTCACAATCCGCGTGGGAATCGGGAAGTGGCTTCGCGACATCGGCATCGCAGTGGTCGAGACCCTCCTCCTGACCGAGCTCTTCCTCGTCGTCGACGTCCCGGAGATGCTCTGGACCCGCCACGTGGAGAAGGGCGTCATCGCGGAGATCAACCAACTCGTCGCCTCGCCCGCGCTCGCGACGGCCCACTAGGCGATTTCGAGGGGCACGGGTTGGAACGACGCGCTCGTGCCTTCCAGGCTCCAGGCCCGCAGATCCTTCGGCACGCGGTCCACGATGCTCAGGATGAGGTAGGAGTACCAGGGCCACGCGTGGGAGCGGTCGAACTCGGACGGTTCCGCGGGATGGTTCGGATGGCTGTGGTAGAACCCGAGGATCTCGCGGCCTGTGCCCACCAGTTCCTTCTCCACCGCGAGGTGCTCCCGCGGATCGATTACGTACCGCCGCTCACGGTTCGTTTCCACCACGTTCGTCGCGCGCCGCAGCGCGGCCACCTTCCGCGGCTCCGTGGCGGTCCCGAGGAGGAAGCCGCAGCATTCCTCGGGGAACGTCTCGCGCGCGTGGGCCTCGATGGCCCGCACCTGGTCGCGGCTGAGGATGACCGTCAGATCGCCTCCTCCCAGTAGCGGTCCCCGAGGTACTTGTCTCCCGCGTCCGGGAAGACCACGACCACGACACCCTCCTGGATGCGCTCCGCGAGCCGCAGTGCCGCGTCGAGCGCCGCGCCGCTGGAGGTGCCCACGAGGTAGCCTTCGTCGCGGGCGAGGCGGCGGGCCGCGGCCTGCGCGTCCTCCGTGGCCACGGTCATCGTCTGGTCGGGAAGGGAGGCGTCCCAGATCCCGGGGACCTTCGCCGTCTCCAGGTGCTTCACACCCTCGATGCCGTGGAACGGGCTGTCCGGCTGGACGGCGACGAGCCGGATGTCCGGGTTCTTCTGCCTCAGGTAGCGGCCCACGCCGACGAACGTGCCCGTGGTGCCGAGGCAGGCGACGAAGTGGGTGATCCGCCCCCGGGTCTGGTCGTAAATCTCCGGCCCCGTGGTCTCGAAGTGCGCGCGCCAGTTCGCCTCGTTGTTGTACTGGTCGAAGTACCAGTACCGGTCCGGCGCGGACTCCGCCATGGCGCGCGCGACCCGCTGCGCGCCGTCCGTGCCCTCCGTGGCGGGCGTGAAGACGAGGTCGGCGCCGAACGCCCGGAGGATCCTCCGCCGCTCCACGCTGATGTTCTTCGGCACGCACAGGGTGACGCGGTACCCCTCCGCGGCCCCGAGCATGGACAGGGCGATCCCCGTGCTCCCCGACGTCGCGTCGAGGAGGGTCCACTTGGGCGTGAGGCCGCGCTTCTCCGCGTCGCGGAGCATGTAGAGGGCCGCCCGGTCCTTGACGCTGCCGCCCGGGTTGCCCCACTCCGCCTTGGCGAAGAGCTCGACGCCCGGGATGACGTCCTTCCAGATCCGGTCGAGCCGAAGGAGCGGCGTGCCGCCGATCAGGTCGGCCACGTTGGACGCCTTGGGCTCGGCGGGGTCGGGGACCATGCTGTGCGAAGGGCAACCGGCCGAGGCTTAATGCCCTTGCGCCGTCGACGCCTGGCCCAAGGCGGCTTGGAGCGCCCGCAGCGCCAGGAGGGCGCACTGTTCGCGGACCGAGCTCAGGGGGACGCCGAGGCCCTTCAGGACGGTGTCCCGGTCGAGGGCCCTCGCCTCCGCCAGCGTTTTCCCCTTCAACCCGTCCGTGAGCAGGGAGGCGCTCGCCATGCTGATCGCGCAACCTTCTCCGTCGAAGCGGACCTCCTCGATGCGATCGGAGCCGTCCACGCGGAGGGTCAGCGAGATCTCGTCCCCGCACAGGGGATTGGACTCGCGTGCGGCGTGGGTCGCGGGATCCAGCGTGCCGCG
>DUJI01000290.1 GCA_013329855.1 Thermoplasmata archaeon
CGGCCACATCTTCAACCTGGGCCACGGGGTGCTCCCCGACACGCCGTTGGAGCATCTCCGCGGGCTCGTCACGTTCGTCCACGAGTCGACGGGACGGTAAGGAAGGGAAGGCATGGTGTCCGAGAAGACGAAGGCGATCGGCGTGCTGCTCACGGCTGTGGGAGGGCCCAACTCCCTGGACGAGGTCGGCCCGTTCCTGGTCGACATCCGGGGTGGGCGGCTCGCCAGCCCGGAGCTCGTCGCGGAGTTCCGCGAGCGGTACGCGAAGATCGGCGGGAGGTCCCCGCTCCTGGAGATCTCCACGGCGCAGGCCAAGGCTCTCGAGGCCCGCCTGAACCAGGAAAGCGCCTCGTTCCGATGCTACGTCGGCATGCGGAACTGGACCCCCCGCATCCGGGACCAGTACGCCCGGATGGTCTCCGATGGATTCGACCGGATCGTCGTCCTGCCCCTGACGCCGTACCACTCGCGGCGCAGCGTCGGGGCGTACTTCCGCGCGGTCCAGGAGGCCGAGGCGAAGGTCGGCGCCCCGGTGGACCTCACCTACGTGGACAGCTGGAACACGGAGCCCGCCTTGGTGGACGCCTTTGCCGGGAAGATCGCGGACGGGCTCGCGCGCCTCGAGGCGCGCGGCTTCCCCGATCCCGCGGTGGTCTTCACCGCGCACAGCCTGCCCACGAAGCTCATGGCGGAGGGCGACGACTATGCGGCGGAGCTGCGGGAGACCATGGACCTCATCCTCCGGCGGACCACACCGCTCCGGGCCCGCATGGCGTACCAGAGCGCGGGGCGCACGGACGAACCCTGGCTCGGACCGCCCCTGGAGCAGACCCTCACCCAGCTGGCCAAGGACGGCGAGAAGGCCGTCCTCATCGTCCCCTTCGGGTTCATCTCGGACCACCTCGAGCTGCTGTACGATCTGGACATCGAGGCGCGGGAGATCGCGGAGGACCTGGGCCTGGCGTTCGACCGGGCCGACTCCCTGAACATGGACCCCCGGTTCATCGACGCGATGGCCGCCGCCGTGGGGTCCGCGGCCTCGCGCGCTTCGACACCACGGTCCGGTAGTGGCGGCAGAACGAGCTGAAGGAGCAGGCGCCGCACCGCGGGCCGATCGGGCGGCAGACGTCCTTCCCGAACTCGATGAAGAGCTCGTTCACGGCGAGCCAGTAGCGCCGCGGCACGACGGCCATGAGCGCGTCCTCCGTCTTCTCCGGCGTCTTCGTCGTCACGAGGCCCAGCCGGTTGCTCACCCGGTGGACATGGGTGTCCACGGGAATCCGCGGGATGCCGAACCCGTAGACGAGAACGCAGTTCGCCGTCTTCGAGCCCACCTGGGGGAGGTCCATCAACTCCTCGTACGTCGAGGGGACGCGGCCGGCGTACCGCTCCACGAGGATCCGGCTCACGCGCTGGATCTGGGGCGCCTTCTGGCGGTAGAAGCCCACGGGCCGGATCCGGCGCTCCACGTCCGCCGTGTCGGCCGCGGCGAGCGCGGCCGCATCCGGATACGCTGCGAACAGCTGGTCCGTCGCCTTCTCCGTCATCTCGTCCCGGGTGCGTTGGGAGAGGATGGTCCCCACGAGGACGCGGAACGGGTCCTCGGTCTGCGCGGTGATCTTCGCCAGGGCCGTGGTCCCCTGTCGCAGGTCGCCCTCGGGAAGATACCGGCGCCGCAGGTCCCGCATGATCGCGGGGATCCGGTCACGGGCGCGCGCCGAGGTGCTCAAGGGCCTCCCCCGCCGTGTAGATGGACCCGGTGATGAGCACGACGTCATCCTTCGCGGCCTCGGCCAGGGCGCGGTCGATGGCATCGGGGATGTGGGGGACGACCTCCGAGGGCGCGTAGGGACGGAAGGCGGACGCCACTTCCTCCGCATGGTAGGCGCGATGGCTCTTGGGACGGCACGCGACGACGCGGCTCGCAAGCGGCCCCAGGGACCGGGTGATCGAGGCGAGGTCCTTGTCCGCGAGAATCCCCGTGACGAGGATGCATTTCCGCGCAGGGAGCAGCTCGGAGTAGGCCGAGGCCAGTGCGGCCGCGGCGGGACCGTTGTGGGCCCCGTCCACGATCACGAGGGGGTCCTTGCGAATCACCTGAAAGCGGCCGGGCCAGCGTGCCGCGGCGATGCCGGAGACGATCGCCGCATCGGGGACCTCGATGCCCGTCTTCCGGAGCTCCGTGAGGGCCGCGACCGCGAGGCCCACGTTCTCCATCTGGAAGGAGCCCGCGAGCGGCGTCGTGACCTCCAACGTCCCGAAGTCGCCCAGGACCCGGAGGCGCTGGCCCGAGAGGTCCTGTGCGATCCGCTCCACGGTCACATCCCGCCCCAGCACGGTGAGGGGCGCGTGCAGCTCGCGGCAGCGGGCCTCGATGACGGGGAAGGCGTCCTGGTCCACGGTCACCGTCCGGCCGCTCGGCTTGATGATGCCCGCCTTCTCGCGCGCGATCCGCTCCACGGTTCGCCCCAAGTGCTCCGTGTGCTCCAGGCCCACCCGAGCGACCACGGCGACGCGGCTCTCGATCACGTTCGTCGCGTCGAACCGACCCCCCATGCCCACCTCGATCGCGGCGGCGTCCACCTTCTGCTCGCGGAAGTACTCGAAGGCCATGGCCGTGGTGACCTCGAAGAACGTGGGCCGGTCCACCGCCCGCTCCCCGTCCATCTGCTTCATCGCAGGCTGGATGCCGTTCCACAGGCGCAGCAGGTCCTCGTCGGAGACGGGGACCCCGTCCACCTGGATCCGCTCGTTGAACCGGACGAGATGGGGGGACGTGTACAATCC
>DUJI01000198.1 GCA_013329855.1 Thermoplasmata archaeon
TAGCGTGCCGGACCTCGTGGTGACCTTCCTCTTCCTAGGCGTACCGATTCTGGCCGGCATCGCGGGCTCCGTGCTGGTCTGGTCCGCCTATTCCGACTTGCGGTCCCGCCCGGAAGAATCCGACCTGGCATCCTTGGCGCGGGCTCGTTTGCCCGTGTTCTTCGCGCTCTCGGCGGTGCCGTTCGTCTTCGGGCTTTCCCTCTGGCTCCTCCTCAGCGGTGCGGAGCTCGAGCACGGCTCCTTGCCGGTGCCGGCGGAGACGGTCGCCTTCTGGATGGCCGCTGGCTATGCGATCGTCGCGGTGCTCGTCGTGGCCTCCCAAACCTGGCTGGGGCGCGCGCGGTTGCGCGAGTTCCTGTCCGTCCAGTTCGGCCGCGTGCTGCCGGTTATGGTGATACCCAATACCTCGCTCGTCTTCGCCGTGGTCCTTTCCTACCTCGCGTTGGGACGGCTTCCGGACTTCCTAGGTCCCACCCCCGCTCTCTCGGAGGCCGCGGCGAACAGCGTCGCCCTGGTCTTCCAGGTCTTCGCCCTCGCCGCCCTGGGAAACCCTGTGGGGATTGCCCTCTCCCTTAGGGTCCGCGATATCACCACGACTCAAGGCTTCACGAGGATGCTATCGTTCGCGGAGATTGCCGCGTTCCTTTCCATCGTGGCCCTGGTGTGGGGATTCCTGCAGCTCGGCTCGCTGTGATGGGGACGCTCAAATACCACCGCGTCTCTTTCGCGCCCCGCGCGAGGCTAGTCTAATGGTAGGACAGAAGCTTCCCAAGCTTCTAACGCGGGTTCGATTCCCGCGCCTCGCATTCTGACTCTTGCGAGGACCCGCCAACCTCATGTCGCCGAGCTTCCATCGCGGGGCCATGGTCCGCTCGATCCTCCTGACCGGCTACAACCCCTACCGCAACGCTCCGGACTACAATCCCACAGGCGTCCTCGCACGAGAACTGGACGGCCGGCGCATCGGGAAAGCGCACATCCACGGGGCGGAAATCCCCGTTGCGGTGGAGGATGCCGGGTCGGCCTTCCGTCGCCTGCTGAACCGGATGAATCCGGACGCGGCCCTCGCCATGGGCGTGGCCCCCGGCCGCTCCCGGCTGAGCGTGGAGCGCGTGGCCGTAAACGTCCTCGACTTCTCCGTGCCGGACAACCGGGGCCGCCGGTACCGCGACCGCCCCATCCGGAAGGGCGGTCCCGCGGCGTACTTCTCCACCCTTCCCGTCCGTCCCATCCTGGCCGCGCTCCGGAAGGCAAGGATCCCCGCGGAGCTCTCGGACACCGCGGGCACCTACCTCTGCAATTTCGCTATGTTCACCCTGCTTGACGCCTTCGCTGCGGACGGGAAGAAGGGGCCCGCGGGGTTCATCCACATACCCCAGGTCCCCGAGGCCAGCCTCGACAAGTCGGGCCAACCGTCCATGGACTACGTGACGATTCGGCGGGGCATCCTCGTCGCCCTGCAGGAGATCGAGAAGGCTATCCCGCGCCCGCGGCCGCGCCGATCCGGCGCAACGCCATGAGGGCCTCGGCCACGCGCCTCAGCCGCGCGGCCGTATCGGGAATCTCGAGGATCTCCTGTTTCGCGTCCTCCCCGACCGGGAGCGCGGAGGCCACCTTGTACGAGAGGGACCGCGCATCGAGGTCCTTCCAGGTCTCGTCGATGACCGCCTGGCCCGAGAGCTCGACGGATTCCAAGACGCCCTCGAAGAGCTTAGCCACAGCCTCGGCCAATCCGGGGTCCTCTTCCCCCTCCGGCTCCTCGAGGAAGCGCACGTCCGCGCGGAGGTAGGGCCGCGTCCGTTCCAGACTGGTTACCTCGAACCGGCGGCGGCCCTCCACGACGATGTCGTAGCGGCCGTCGCGGTAGCGCTGGGCGGCGATGATCGCGGCCTCCGTCCCGATCCGGTGCGGGATGGCAGGTCCGCCGACCTCCTCGCCCTCCAGGATGAGGCAGATGCCGAACGGTTCCTCATGCTCGAGGCACCGGCCGACCATCTCCCGGTACCGGGGCTCGAAGATGTGGAGGGGCAGCGTGGCCCCGGGGAAGAGGACGGCCTGGAGGGGGAACAGGGAGATGCGCACGGCCCCCGCGATTCCATGGGAGGCAATAAACCTCACTCGGGGTGGATGTCCACAGCCACGGACCACGCGGTCTGGCATCCCGGGCATGCTACGGACCGCCTCAGGGAATCGCCCGCATCCGCGAGCTTGAACGTGAAGAAGAGGGGGTTGTTACACCGCGGACAGTTGAAGTTGATGCCGCCGACGGTCATGGCCCTCCCTCGAAGACCGCGGTCCCCTTAAGCTTGCGCCCCCGGTCCGCGCGGACGCGCTCCCGGTCCGCGGGCACCCAGAAACCGGAGCTCCGTGCGGCAAGTTTATGACACGCTCGGGCCTGCCGAGGCGCGGATGCGCGTCGAGACGCTCGTGGTGCCGCCGCTGGACAACAACGCCTACCTCGTGATCGACGAGGCGAGCGAGCAGGCCGCGGTGGTCGACCCGGCCCTCGGGGCCAAGGACCTCCTGGCCAAGGCGGAAAGCCTCGGCGTCCAGATCGTCGCAATCCTCAACACCCACGGCCACGCGGACCACACGGCGGACGACGGCCCGCTGAAGAGCGCCACGGGCGCCAAGCTGGGCATCTTCGAGGTGGACGCCTACCGCCTGGCACGCAACGCGAAAGAGTCGCGGTGGTTCCTCCCCGCCCCGCCACCGCCTGTGACCGCGGACCTTCTCCTCAAGGAAGGGACCTCCGTCCCGATCGGTGGCGTCACCCTGGTCACGATCCACACGCCCGGCCACACGGAGGGCAGTTGCTGCTTCTACGACGCCGCGGACGGCGTCCTGTTCTCCGGCGACACGCTCTTCGCGGGCTCCTGCGGTCGGACGGACACCCTGGGCGCGAGCCCCGCCAAGATGAAGGCGAGCCTGCAGCATCTGGCTGAGCTCCCCCCCGAGACGCGGGTCCTGCCCGGACACGGTCCCGCGACCACGATCGGGAAGGAGACCTGGATCGCGGACCTGGCCTACCCGGTCGTCTGATCAGCGCCGCCCCATTCCGTTCCCCGTGGGCCGCCAGTGCTTCACGGCCGGAGGGGTGCGGAGCACGCGGATGGGCTTGGGCCGCCGCCGTCCCAGGCCGAGGCCCAGGCGGCGGTACACGACCTTCATGCTGAAGACCACGGCGAGGAAGTACGTGTACAAGATCGCCAGGGTGGCGGGCCAGTAATACTGCCACACGATGGCGACCAGAGCGATCGTCGCCAGCGTGCCCACGACGATCCGAAGGACGAACGTCTCGATCGTGGAGCGGCTGAAGGGCCCGCCCTGCATCCCGTAGTTCGTGTGCCGCACGGGCTCCCGGAAGGTGCGGCGCGCGGCCGCGTACACGGCGAAGATTACGAAGGGCGCGAAGCTCGCCATGATGAGGTGGGCGATCTCGTGGGTGATCGTCAGGTCGATGACCCAGGCGGCGTACAGGATGAGCATGGCCTGGAAGAGCCGTCGTTTGCGGTAGATGGGCAGCATGCTGGGCATGACCACCGTGCGGAGGGTGCGCTTGACGAGGTCCGCGCCGAACGTGATGGACTTCGGGAGGCGCCGGGCGAGGGCCCTGGCCAGCCGATCCGATCGCACCATGAGGAGGGGCGCCAAGCTGCTCATGACGATGCAGAGGATGCCCGCGAAGGGTGTGAGGTAGGTCCCCGCGTAGTTATTGGAGAGGTTCGTGTTGTTGCGGATGGACCGCGTCCCCACGCTGGCGTAGAGGACGGCCTCCTCGTTGCGCGCGATGAAGCTCGTGCCGATGGCCATGGCGGCCTTCGAGGAGAAGCCGATCATGTAGGCCAGGCTCGCGGTCAGGAGCATGTCGCTCATCAGGATGAGGGGCACCGCGAGGAGGAGCATGGGGAGGACCATGGGCAGGGCGGACGGGTCGATGAGCATCCCGAAGCTCAGGAAGAACATGGCCACGAACGCGTCCCGCAGCGACTCCATCTTGGCCTTCATGCGCTGGGCCAGCTTGGTGTCCGCGAAGACCATGCCCATGAAGAAGGCCCCGATGATCGCCGGTACGCGGAACGTCTGGGCCAGGGCCGCGGCCAGGAACACAAGGGCCATGGCGAACAGGATGAACAGCTCGTCGCTCTTGATCCGCTCGAACATCTTCACCGTGTTGGGGATGACGAGGACCGCGAGGAAGGTGAAGAATCCCAGGAAGATCCCGATCCCCACGAACAGGGACACCGGGTCCACGGGCGCGCCGTCCGCCGAGACGACGACCCCGTTCACCAGGGTGAGGATGATCATGGCCATGAACGATTCGAGGATCACCATGCCGAGGATGAACTCGGACTCCGCGTTCCCGAGCCGTTTGAGGTCGATGAGCGCCTTGGCCGTGATGGCCGAGCTCGACATACTGATGACGCCGGCCATGAAGATCGTGTCAATCAGAGGCCAGCCCATCCAGGCGCCGATGACGAACCCCGCGAACATGTCCACCGCGAGGTTGGTCACCGCAAGGATGGCGGCCGCCTCCTTCGTCTTCTTCAGCTTCGTGATGCTGAACTCCAAGCCGACGAAGAACAGGAGCAGGACCAGCCCGAGCTGGGAGATCTCCTGGACGAACTCGCTGTTCGTGAGCACGCCGTTGTAGGAGACGCCGAACAGGCTCAGGTGGATGTTCGGGCCGATGAGGATCCCTGCGATGATGTAGCCGATGACGACGGAGATCTTCGCGCGGCTCGCGATGGCGGCTCCCAGGAAGCCCACGGCGGCGATGACGCCGACCTCGAACATGATCGAATTCGTGTCGATCACGCGCGGCCCATCCCGGGAGTTGCCCGGTCGGCGTGGAGCGTGACCGCTCGCCCTTCCGGCGAGAAGACGATGGTGCCCATCCCGCCCGTCGAATCGAAGGCGGGGCTACAAATACCTACTGTCAAGACGACATCCTCATACCGCAAGCCCGCACAACCGCCTCGTCCGCCGGGTGAGTTAATAATGGCTGGCCCCATCCGCAGCTCCATGCCGGAGGCTTGGCACGCGGTCGATGTGGCGACCCTCTTCGAGCGCCAGGCCTCCTCCCCCACGGGTTTGTCCAAGGGCGAAGCCTCCGAGCGACTGGCCCGGATGGGGCCCAACGAGCTCGTCCAGACGACCCGGATCAGCCCGATCCGAATCCTGTTCGAGCAGTTCACGGACGTGCTCGTCATCATCCTGATCATCGCCGCCGTGATCTCCGGCTACCTCGGGATTTCCAAGGGCGACTCCACGGAGCTGTGGGACGCCGTCCTCATCGCGATCATCGTCGTGTTGAATTCCATCCTGGGGTTCGTCCAGGAGTTTCGGGCCGAGAAGTCCCTGCAGGCCCTCAAGGCGCTCGCCGCACCGAAGGCCCACGTGGTCCGAGAGGGCGAGGCCCTCGTGGTCCCCGCGCGGGAGCTGGTCCCCGGGGATGCCGTGATGCTTGCGGCGGGCGACAAGGTGCCCGCGGACCTCCGGCTCTTCGAGGTCGCCAGCTTCCGCACGAACGAGGCGTCCCTCACCGGCGAGTCGACGCCCGTCAGCAAGACGACCGCCGTGCTTCCCGCGGACGCGTTCCTCGGAGACCGCAAGAACATGACCTTCATGGGCACGACGGTCGAAGGCGGACGCGGGAAGGGCCTGGTCGTTGCGACGGGGATGGCGACCGAGCTCGGCAAGATCGCCGGCCTCGTGCAGCAGGAGACGAAGGAGGAGACGCCTCTTCAGAGGCAGCTCGACCGGCTCGGACGCCAGATCGGCCTGATCATCCTCGGGATCGCCGCCGCGGTCTTCGTCATCATGTTCCTCAAGGAGGCCGACCCCATGGGCAAGCTCGAGTTGCTCTTCCTTACCGCAGTCGGCTTGGCCGTGGCTGCCATCCCGGAAGGCCTGCCCGCCGTGGTCACGATCAGCCTCGCGCTCGGCCTGCAGCGGATGATCAAGCGGCACGCCCTGATCCGCAAGCTCCCCGCCGTCGAGGCCCTGGGCGCGGCGACGGTGATTTGCTCGGACAAGACGGGCACCCTGACGAAGGGGGAGATGAACGTCCGCTCCTTCTTCGTCGATGGCCGCACGTACGAGGTCCGTGGCGAGGGGTTCGACCCGGGTGGCGACATCGTCGCAGACGGGCAGCCCGTCGACCTGAAGGCTCACGCGGACCTGCGCGAGGCCCTCGTCTGCGGCGTCCTCTGCAACGACGCGAGCCTCCGCCGGGAAGGGGAGCGGTGGACGTGCGAAGGCGACCCCACGGAGGGGGCCCTGGTCGTCGCGGCCATGCGGGCCGGCCTGGACGCGGACATCCTCCGGTCCGAGCAGCCGCGCGTGGCGGAGATCGCATTCACCTCCGAGCGGAAGCTCATGTCGACCCTCCATGCCCCGCTCTCGGCCCAGGCGCTCCGCGAGATCCTCGCGGTGTCCGAGGACCGCCGTCATCTCTCCCTGGCCGAGATCGGCGCCAAGATGCTCTACGTGAAGGGCGCGCCGGAGAGGGTCCTGGCCGCCTGCACTCACCAACTCGTCCAGGGAGAGCGCAGGCCCCTGACGGACTACGACCGGAAGCAGTACCTCTTCCAGAACCAGGAGATGGCCACGCGTGCGCTTCGCGTCCTCGGGCTGGCGAGTCGGTCCTTCCCCGAAGAGGTCCCTCCGATCCGCGAGCAGGCGCTCGAGGAAGGCCTCACGTTCCTCGGACTGGTCGGCATGATGGACGCCCCTCGCCTGGACGCCATGACGGCGATTGACCGCTGCAAGAAGGCGGGGATCCAGGTCGTCATGATCACGGGGGACCACAAGCTGACCGCCATGGCGGTCGCGCGGGAGATGGGGATCCTCGCGGAAGGGGAGCGCGCCCTGACCGGCGAGGAGCTCGACAAGGTCCCCGAGGACGACCTGCTCCGGGACGTGGAGCGCATCAAGGTCTACGCCCGCGTCAGCCCGGAGCACAAGATGCGCATCGTGGACGCCTGGAAGAAGAAAGGCCACATCGTCGCCATGACCGGAGACGGCGTGAACGATGCGCCTGCCCTGAAGCGCTCCGATCTGGGCGTCGCCATGGGGATCACGGGGACCGACGTCGCGAAGGAGAGCGCGGACATGGTCCTCACGGACGACAACTTCGCCTCCATC
>DUJI01000237.1 GCA_013329855.1 Thermoplasmata archaeon
GATCCCTTCCATGTCCACGGAGAGGAAGACCTTCACCGCGATCGCCTCGACGGCACGGGGATGGAGTGCGCGAGCTTAACCGTTCGCGGCGAGCGGTTCCGACGGCGTTCCTGCACCCCGTTCAAGCGGTGAACCGTCTGACGATGCGACGTGAAACGGGGTCTCCCCCAGGAGGAGTTTGACCCCTGTCACGACGAAGAAGGCCGTGAAGAAGACGAAGAAGGGCAAGCACCACTAGTGAGTAGTGCCCTCTTGCGGTGCGGAGGCGCCTCAGTTCGTCCCTTTCTTTTCTTCCCGCATTCTCTTTTCGAGCCGAGCGTGGACGACCTCGCTCACGACTTTCCCGTCCGCGCGTCCCCGCAGCTTCTCCATGGCGCGGCCCATGATCCCCTTCTCCGCCGCGGCGCCGCGGGAGCGGATGAGGTCCGCAGATGCGTCGAGCACCTCGTCCACGATCCGCTCGACGTCCGCGCGGCTGAGCCCCTGGACGCCCACCTTCTCCAGGGCCGTGGAGGCACGGCTCCCGGTCTTCGCCATCTCGCGCAGCAGGTCGGGGATCGCCTCCTTGGCGAAGCGGCCCGCCTTCAGGAGGGAGAAGAGCTCGCGCAGGTGGTCCTCCGGGATGCCGTCCACGTCGAGTCCCGCGCGCCGCAGCTCGGAGTAGTGGTACAGGAGGACTGTTGCGACGAGGGTGGCCTCGCCGAACTCCTTGGCGATGAGCTCGAAGAGGTCGTCGCTGCCTTCTTGCACGAGCTGCCGCGCCTGCTGTTCGTGGACCCCGTACTGCCGTGCGAGCCGGGGGACCTTTGCCTCGGGCCGCTCGGGAAGGTGCTCGCGGATCCGCCGCAGTCGGTCCTCGTGCACGCGAAGCGGGGGCACGTCCGTCTCGGGGTACATCCGCGCCTTCCCTGGGAGGGGGCGGCTGTACACGCTCGTGCCGTCGGGCCGGGGATCGCGGGTCTCCTCGGGGACGCCCTTCCCGGCGTACTGGGCGCGAGGCAGCATCTCCTCGAGGGCGTGGAGGCACTTGGCCTCCTCGTCGGCCACGAGAACGAAGGCGTCCTGGTCTCCCAACGTCAGCGCGCCGCGGACCGCGTCCACCTCATGCTCGGTCACGCCGTACGCGGGCAGCTCGTCGGAGTGGAAGATGCCCCCGACGCCGGCCACGGTGGCGTGGGCCGCGAGTTCGGGACCCAGTTTCCCCTTCAGGAGGCCCGCGAACTTCGGGAGCGGCCATCCGTAGACCTTCCCGCCCTTCGTGAGCGCGGACTGGATGACCTTGGACGCCGAGTGGGTGAAGAGGACCGTGAGATCCATGCCGTCCGGGGGAACCGCTCCTCCGCCGCGCTTCTGGAGCTCCTTCGCCACGTCGATGAGCATGACTTGCCGCTCGACCTCCTTCTGGACGAAGGTCTCGATGAGCCGCAGCTCCTGGACGCCCTTGATCTCGATGCGCGCACCGCCCCGGATGGAGACGTTGAGGTCCTCCCGGATGGTCCCGATGCCGCGGATCACCTTGCGCGTCGCGCGCAGGAGGGATCCGATGGCCAGGGCGACCTCGCGCGCCTCCTCGGGGGTCGCGATGTCCGGGGTGGTCGAGATCTCGGAGAGGGGGATGCCCAGCCGATCCAGGCGGTAGAAGATCTCGTCCGCCTTCTCCCCGACCTTCCGCGCGGCGTCCTCCTCCAAGAGGATGGTCGGGACACCGATCCGCTTGCCGTTCACCTGGATCGCGCCGTCCAGGGCAACCAGGGCGGATCGCTGGAACCCCGCCGTGTTGGAGCCGTCGATCACGATCTTCCGCATGAAGTCGACCTCCCGCACGGGCTTCGCTCCGAGGAGGAGGGAGATCTCGAGGGCGATGTCCAGCGCGTGCTCGTTGGGAGCGTGGGGCGGCTCCTCGTCCGCCTCGACGAGGCACGTGTTCGGCGTGGCCTCGTAGACGAAAGTCAGGTGGCGGCGCGCCTCCTCGATGGCCGCGGCGTCCACCTCGCCCAGCTCGCTCTGCGTGGGGCGCAGGCGGCGCTGGAAGCGGATTCCGCTGTCCTCCTCCGCGAGGCGGGAGGCGCAGTCGCAGAACAGCTTGTGGGTGTCCAGCTGCTGGTGGATCTCGAGTCCGACCTTGAGCCCGAGGGCCCGGTAGTCCATGCACTTCGGGAAGGCCGGGGGGTTCGAATAAGGCTTTCGCGGCCGCTGCGCACGCCGGGCGCGTCGGGCCCTAGCCCGGCCGCTCCAGCCTGGCCTCGAGTTCCTCGATCCGGGCCGCCGCCGTCTTCAGCTCGTTCCAGAGGATGTGGTGCCGCCGGGCCGCGCGATACTCCCGCAGCGCCTCGGGATCCGCGGGCGGTGTCTCCCCGTCCGTGGAGAGGATGTTCTCCACGTAGAACTCCTGGTCCAGGTCGGGAAGTGCGGACGCGCGACGCAGCAGGTACGCCGGATAGTCGTCGCGCAAGGTCGACGCGGCGCGGAGGGCCATCATGAGCGCGTACTCGGGGCAGCAGTTCATGTCGCCGACCGGGGGCTTGTGGTCCCCGTGCAGCTTGCGGTGCGTGGTCGCGAGCATCTCCCAGACCTGGTCGTATTCCGCGGGAACCGCCATGGGAATCCCTCGCGGGGAGAGTCGTGGCCGCGGCACATCAACATGTCGCTTTCGGGTTCAGGCCTGCCGCTGACGGTCCTCGGGGCGGTAGGGCGAGGCGAGAGTGCCGTCCTCGCGCATCTCGCGGTGCTCCAGCTCCTTCTTGAGCCAGGCGAGGAGCCGCGAGGCCGCGCCGAAGGGGCGGAACTCGAAGACGACCTTGCCGTGCTCCGCGTCCTCCGTGTGCAGGAGGACGCGCCGCTTCTTCGGCACAATGCCTGTCGCCTCCTCAAAGGGAATCTCGTGGTAGCGCTTGCCCTTCTTCCCGCCGGGCAGGTCGAGCCACTCGTCGTCGAGGAGGAGGATGCGCTGCCGCGTTTGCCACGCCCACCCGTGTCGCTTCTCGACGATGGGCCGCTTCGCGAGGAAGGTGCCCTTGTAGATTTCATAGTTCAGGGCGCGGAAGCCGATGACTTGGTCCTTGCCCGTCAGGACGGGCTCGTTCGCCGCCGTCATGACGACGCCCACCTCGCCGACCTGGTCGATCTTCATCGTGCTTGCGTCGCGTCAACCCCTGGCTGCGCATAAGCTTAACGAGGGACGGCGTGGGGCAGCCGCCTCAGTCGGAGAACTCGTCCAGGCCAATCCGCGGGTTGATCTCCCCCGCGACGTTGGACACCATGGCCTGGGCGATGTCCGCGGGGTCCCGCGTGTGGCCCAGGACCCACATGAGCTTCACGTAGGCCACCTCGGGGAGCATGTCCTCCCCGCTGATGACGCCCGCCTTGAGCAGGTCGCGGCCCGTGTCGTACACGCGCAGGGAGACGCGGCCCTGGAGGGTCTGCGTCGTCATCACGACGGGAATGCCGAGTCGCGTCGCGCGGTGGATCGCGGGGATCAGGTCATGGGCCGTGTACCCGAGGCCCGTGCCCGCCAGGACGACCCCGTGGGCGTCCCGGAGGCAGTTCTCGAGGACGGCAGGCCTCATCCCGGGGTAGAAGTGGACCAGGGCGACGTCCAGGTCGAGCTTGGCGTCCGCCTTCGTGGGCCCTCGGGCCCGCGGCTGGACCGGCTCCGTGAACTCCACGGGGCCCTCGGGGCGGACCTGGCCGAGCGGCGTGGCGTTCATCGCGCGGAACGCGTCCCGGCGCGAGGAGTGCATCTTGCGCACCTTGGTCCCGCGGTGGATCCAGTCGTAGGAGTCCGAGGTCTCCGCGTGCATGACGCCGACGACCTCGCCCAGGTCCGAGGTGGCCACGCGCGCGCCGCAGAGGAGGTTGGACGCCGCGTCCGAGGACGGCCGGTCGCTGGACCGCTGGGAACCGACGACGACCACGGGGCCGGTCAGGTCGCGGAGCATGAACGAGAGCGCCGCCGTGGTGAAGTGGAGCGTGTCCGTGCCATGCGGGATGAGCACGCCGCTGGCGCCCGCGTTGAGTTCCGCAGCGGCCTCCCGGGCCAGGTTCTGCCAGTTCTCGGGCTTCAGGTCCTCGCTGTAGATGCTGTAGATGACCCGCGCCTTCACGTTGCAGACGTCCAGGAGTTCGGGCACGCTGAATACGAGCTCCTCCGCGGTGACCGCGGGATGAACGGCCCCCGTGCGATAGTCCACGTACGAGGCGATCGTGCCGCCGGTGCCGAGGACCGCAATCGTGGGTTTGGCCTGGGAGGGCGGGGGCAGTGTGCGGTCCACCGCGTGCGGCGTGTGCTTCGCGGTGACCTCCCCCGCCTGGACGTCCTCCAAGGCGATGCCGATGTTGTACCCGCTGCCCAGCTTGATCGTCAGGATGTCCTCGCCGCTGAACGAGGTGTGGGGCATGAGGACGCCCTCGTACGTCTCTCCGCGGGCCTTCACGCGGACGGCGTCACCCCTGTCCGCCTTCGCCTTCTCCAGGAGGGCGCGAACCTTCGGCGGGTAGTCCATCGGCGTACGGAACGGGGTCACCCGATAAGGGCTTTGCGGACACGAATTCCGCACGGAGGGGTGTATGGACAACCGTTAAGCCCGACCCGCCGGTTGGCCGGCCCGTGAAGCGCCGGGCTGCGAGGCCCCGGCATGAGGGGACCCCTGAGCGCGGCCGGAGAAGAGGCTCGGTGGGGCGCACGTCGCATGGCGCCAGCTTCGGGAAGCCAAGGGCTTATCCCCCGGCGGCCCTTCGGCGCGGCGAGAGCATGAAGGTGAAGTTCGCGTATACGGGCATCCGCGTGAAGGATCTCGAGGCGTCCGTCAAGTTCTACACGAGCATCCTGGGCATGAAGGAGGTGGAGCGGTTCTCCCAGCCGTCCACGAAAGGGACCGTCGTGATCCTCGTCATGGAGGAGGGCGGGCATCAGCTGGAACTGAACCACTACCCCGAGGGAAGCCGGTTCGACACGAAGTACGACGTGGGAGAGGGGTTGGACCATCTCGCCTTCGAGACCACGGACCTGGATGGGGTGCTCGCCGAGGCGAGGAAGGCCGGCTACCCCGCGGTCCTGGAGATGCAGGACGCGGTCCACCGCTGGGCGTACATCCGGGACCCGAACGGGATCTGGATCGAGTTCTTCGTCCCGCCCAGCTGAGCGGCCGACGGGGTGCCGTGCCGGCCACGCCCGTGATTCATTCAGGAACCGCTTGTGGTCGCCCACTCCGATCGTCTTGCGCAGGCCTCCAAGGTGACCCCGCCTCCCCCTCCGGAGCCCATTGAACGGGTCCGCCAGATGAACCAGTGCGCGCACGGGGACCTCCGAGCGCGGCCGGCTGCGAGACTTCCCGCGACGGAGCTCCGGCAGAGGCGATTTCCGCACCGCGAAGGGCTTAGCGGGGGTCGCGCATGCGCTGCCCGTGGCCAGGACGGCCCGCGAGACGCTCAACGAGCTCAAGTGGCGCAGGGGGCTCGATCTGTCCCGCGCGGAGATTTGGATCGCGGACCGGACCCGGCCCGGAGGCGGTCGCGTCCTCTCGGGCGCCGAAATCGTGAGCCTCGGCCATCGCTACTTCACCACGGCGAGGGCGACCATCCCGTTCTACAAGATTCTCAAGATCACCTACGGGGAGAAGGTGCTCTTCGAGCGGCGCGGATCGCCGTAGGACCGAGGGAGGGCCGTGAGTCCTGTCCCCCGCTTCGGCGAGGCGTTAACCTCGTTTAAGGTTGATATGGCGGCCGAACGCTTTTCCCGCGTCACGGCCTTCGCCGTTCGATCCGGATGACCGCCTTCCCCGACGAGGTCCTCACGCGGACGAAGAAGGGCGAGATTGAGGTCCGCTGCCTGATCGACCGCGGGCGCTACGTGCGGTACCACTACCTCGACCCCGACACGGGCGAGCCCATGGAGGGCGGCAAGGTGAAGCTCGTGCTCCTCTCCGGGGAAGGGAAGACGGAGGAGTTCTTCGTCATCCCGACGAAATCCCACCGGGATCTGCTCATTCCTGCGGCCGAGAAGGGGCCGCGGAAGATCTGGGATGGCCAGCAGGCCGTCGACCTGTGACGTCCCGCCCAGGTCTCAGGGCGCGGCGGACTTCACGAGTTGGTCCAGGGTGGTGTGGCGCACCGCGAGCCCGAGGACCACGGACGCATCTTCCGCGAACTCGCCCAGATCGCGGGCGGCGGCCTGCAGGGCGGTCCGCTCCTCCGGCGCGAGCTCCCACTCCTCCACGCGGAGGAACCGCCCGTTGCTGACGACCACGGGAACGGAGAGGGCGATGTTCCGGATGCCGTACTCGCCCTGGAGGACCACGGACGCGGGCACGGTGGACAGGGTGCGGGACATGAGGGCGTGGAGGAGACTCTGGGTCGCGCCCGCGGGGCCGAACGCCGTCCCTCCCTTGCCCGCGATGACCTTGGCGCTGACCCCCTTGAGCTCCTTCAGAATCTTGGCCTGCTCCCCGGGGTCGACGGACACGGGTTGCCCGCGGACCTTGACCCGGCTGAAGAGGGGCACCGTCCGCTCCCCGTGCTCTCCCAGGACGGTCGCCTCGACCGCCGAAGGGTGGACGCCGAATCGGTCCGCGAGGAGGCACCGGAACCGGACGGAGTCCAGGAGACCGCCGGAACCGAGGACGCGCTCCCGCGGCAGGCCCGAGGCCTCCCAGGCGATCGTCGTGAGCACGTCCACGGGGTTCGTGAGGACGACCAGGGTGGTCTGGGGCACGGCCGCGACGATCGCGCGGCTCAGATCCCGGACCAGGGGCGCGTTCGCGTGGAGCAGGTCGAGCCGCGTCATGCCCGGCTTGCGACCCTGCCCGGCGACCAGGAGGACGACGCTGGCGTCCTTCAGGTCCGCCATCGTCCCGGACCGGACGACCGTGTCGGAGCGCTCCGCGATGCCCGTGCGGATGTCCTCCGCCTGGGCCCAGGCGAGCTCCTCGACCACGTCGACGAGGACGAGCTCGTCCCAGATCCCGTCGCGCGCGAGCGCGAAGGCGATCTCGCCCCCGAGCTTGCCCACGCCCACGATGCCCACCTTCATTCCGGATCGCCGGGAAGGACCACGCGGGTGCGGGTTGATAAGCTTGGTTGCGTAATTGTCCGGCCGGAACTCACTCTCTTCAGGGAGGGAGGAGTTCGTACGAGATGCGGTCCGTCTCCTTGCCCTTGGACCGCTTCTCCAGGATGTTCACGCGGCCGATTTCCTTCGTGTTCTTCAGGTGCGTGCCACCGCAGGGACAGTAGTCCGCGCTGCCGACCTCGATGATCCGCAGGCGGCGGATGCTCTGGGGGATCAGGTCCAGGAGCGCGCGGTCCTCGACTCGGTTCTGCACGGCCACGCGGTCCTCCTCGAAGATCCGGACGTCCATGGCCGCGTCCACGACGCGGTTGCACTCCCCCTCGATCCGCCTGAGGTCCTCCGCGGTGAAGTTCGCGGGCTGGAAGTCCACCCGGCTGAAGTCCGCGTGGATTTGGTTGCCCACCGTGCGCGCGGCATAGATCCGGAACACGAGCCCGGACATGATGTGCTGGGACGTGTGCATCCGCATGTGCTTGTACCGCCGCTCCCAGTCGATCACGCCATGGACGTCGTCCCCTTCGGGCATCCGGTCCACGTGGTGCTTCACCACGCCCTTCTCCTTGGTCACGCGGGGGACGTTGGCCTCGCCGCCGGTCCACCGGAGAATGCCGTGGTCGTCCGGCTGGCCGCCCCCCTCCGCGTAGAACAGGGTCTGGTCCAGGACGACGTAGTCGGGACCGCGCTCCACGACCTTCGCGTCGAACTCCCGGCGATAGCAGGGGTCGGGGTCCTGCCCCTTCCGTTCCTCCATGTACAGGACGCGCGTGGCGGTCATCCAGGCGGGAGAAGCGGCGCGGGCCCATAAAGGGTTCCTGCTCCCAGGGCAAGCCTCTAAGGCGGACCGCCGCATCCTGCGGACGTGGCCCCCGAGCGTCCTGACCTCACGTCCGCGGAGAGACCGCTGATCGTGGACCTCGTCCGCGCCTACGAGGGCATCCTGCTCGGCCTCGTCGTCATCCTCCTGGCCCTGCTCGCCTCGCTCGGGACGCTCGGGCCCGCGGAGTTCGCGGCCGTCGTCGTCCTGCCCGCGGTCTTCATGCTCCTGTTCATGCACCGCGGCTCGCCCCGCGAGGTCTTCCGCGTGCGGGCCACCGGGGCCGTCCTGGGCTGGATCGCCGCGTGGGCCCTCTTCCCCGTCCTCTTCGTGGCCGCCTACGCGGTGGGGATGCCGCTCGGAGGGGAGTACGCCGCGTTCACGATCCTGGCCATCCTGGACGGCGTCGTGCTCGGCCTC
>DUJI01000286.1 GCA_013329855.1 Thermoplasmata archaeon
GGGCCTGACACTGTCCCAGATGATGAAGTACGGACTAGCCATCGGCTCGGACACGAGCCAGGGCGCGCCGGGCGACGCGCTGGAGTACAGCGCCTCGGCCGGCGGTGCGGCGCTCCTCATCGGCACGGACCACGTGGCCGCGGAAATCCACCACACGGTCTCGTACACGACGGACACCCCGGACTTCTGGCGCCGCGAGGGGCAGCGTTACCCCAGCCATGGCGGACGATTCACCGGGGAGCCGGCCTACTTCAAGCACGTGATGAACTGCGCCCAGCTGCTGTTCAAGCGGGCCGGCAGCCAGCCCCAGGAGTATGACTACGCCGTGTTCCACCAACCCAACGGGAAGTTCCCCGTCCGCGTGGCGAAGCAGCTGGGCTTCAAGGACGCGCAGATCGACACGGGCCTGTGCGTGCGGGACATCGGGAACACGTACAGCGGCGCCATCATGGTGGGGCTCAGCGCCATCCTGGACGAGGCGGAACCGGGCGACCGGATCTTCGCCGTAGGCTACGGCTCCGGCGCGGGCTCCGACGGATTCGACATCACGGTCACGGACGAGATCTCCAAGCTGCGGAGGGACGCGACGCCGATGGTGAAGGAGATGGTCGAGGACCATGAGTTCATCGACTACGCGACGTACGCCAAGTTCCGCGGCAAGATCCTCTTGCGGGAGGAATGAGCATGCGCGACGTGGCCATCATCGGCGTCGGCGAGACCGAGTTCGGGGAGCTGTGGGACCGCTCCTTCCGCGACCTCGGCATCGAGGCCGGGCTCAAAGCGATCCAGGACGCCAAGATCGCGTCCGAGGACATCGACGCCATCTACATCGGCAACATGTCCGCGGGGAAGTTCATCGACCAGGAGCACGTCTCCGCCCTCGTTGCGGACTACTCCGGCCTCGCGGACCGCCACCTCCCGACCGTCCGCGTGGAAGGCGGCGGCGCCTGCGGTGCCATCGCGCTCATGCAGGCCCGTCTCGCCATCGCGTCCGGGATGTACGACATCGTCGTCGTCGGCGGCGCGGAAAAGATGACGGACGTGGGCGACGTGCAAGCCGCGGAAATCCTCTCGAGCACCGCCGACCAGGAGTGGGAGAGCGTGTTCGGCGCGACGTTCGCGGGACTCTATGCCATGATGGCGCGCCGCCACATGCACGAGTTCGGGACGACCCGGGAGCACCTCGCCGCGGTCGCCGTGAAGAACCACAAGAACGGCTCCCTGAACCCCGAGGCCCAGTTCCGGAGGGAGGTCACCCTGGACACGGTGCTCCACTCGCCCATGGTCGCGGACCCCCTGGGGCTGTTCGACTGCGCGCCCCTCTCCGACGGCGCCGCGGCGGTCATCCTCTGCGCGGCGGACCGCGCGCGGAAGTTCACGGACGCTCCCGTGCTCCTGAAGGGGTCCGGGCAGGCGAGCGACTACCTCGCCCTCCACGACCGGCGCGACCTGACCACGATGGACGCCACGGTGGTCGCCGGGAAGCGGGCGTTCCAGGAGGCGAAGCTCGAGCCCAAGGACATCCAGGTGGCCGAGGTCCACGACAACTTCACGATCTCGGAGATCCTCGCCATCGAGGACCTGCGCTTCATCGAGAAGGGGAAGGGCGGTCCCGCGACCGCGGACGGGGTCACGGCGCTCAACGCGAAGATCTCCGTGAACACCTCGGGCGGGCTCAAGGCCCGCGGGCAGCCCGTGGGTGCCACGGGCGTCGCCCAGGCGGTCGAGATCGTCCGGCAACTCCGCGGGGACGTGGGGAAGCGGCAGGTCGTCGGAGCCCGCCGGGGCCTCACGCACACCCTCGGGGGGACCGGGGCCACGGCCGTCGTCCACATCTTCGAGCGGGGGGACTGAGATGACCCAGGCCATCCCCCGCTTCTGGCGGGAAATCCAGAGCCGCTACAACCTGGTGGGCACGAAATGCGGCAACTGCGGCAAGGTGGACTTCCCGCCGCGCTCCGTCTGCCCGGACTGTGGCCGGAAGTCCGTCGGGAAGATGCAGAGCTACCAGCTGGCGGGCAGGGGGACCGTGGTCACGTACACGACGATCTACGATGCGCCCTCCCAGTTTGACATGCAGAAACCCTACATCATGGCCATCATCGAGATGGAGGAGGGCATGCGCCTGACCTCCCAGCTCATCGACGTGAAGTCGGACGACGTGAAGATCGGGATGAAGGTCCAGGCGACGTTCCGCAAGCTCGGCCAGGAAGGGGACGCGGGCGTGATCCACTACGGGTACAAGTTCCGTCCCGCGCGTTCCTGAGGGCGGCGCGCGCCGACGGACTACACGACCCACTTGCCCCGGTCGATCACGACCCTCCCGCCGATCTCGACGGTCGCTGATCCTAGGCTGCTGATGAAGCCGTAGCTCGACTCGTTCTTCCCGCCGAGCGCGCGGTTCTCCCCGATGCCCACGGTGACCGCTCCCGCGGCAACCGGATTGTGGAGGAACCCGGGCTTCATGCGCGGGTTGAGCCCGAGGGCCAGGCTCGCGAACATGTCCCTCGCGCCCGCGGCCGTCTCCCACCCGACCTGGGACCCTGCGAGGTTCCGCTTCGCGTCGATCTCCACGGCGTGGCCGTCGCGGAAGGTCCACGACAGTCCCTCGATCAGGCGTCCGACCTGGGGAAGGCCGAGGTCGGACACGAACGTCCCCCGGGCGCTCTCCTCCACCGGCGCGACCCAGACCCCGCCCGCGGGGAGGGCGACATCCCGGTTGCCTGCCTCCATGTCCTCGTCGCTGATCACCCCGTCGTCGACCTCGGGCGTGCGGCTCCCGCCCGCTAGGCGGAACCGGAGGTCCGTCCCGTTGGAGGCGGTGATGCGGACGTCGGACTCCGAGCCCAGGAGGGCGGCGGCCTTCCGTCCCGTCGCCGC
>DUJI01000291.1 GCA_013329855.1 Thermoplasmata archaeon
AGTCGTGCTCCGCGCGTTCAACGCGTACGGCCCCCGCCAGGACCCGAACGCCCCCTACGCCGGCGTCATCGCGAAGTTCTGCTCCGCCGTCGCGGCGGGCCGCGGCGTGGAGATCTACGGCGACGGCGACCAGACGCGGGACTTCCTGTATGCCGCGGACGCGGCGGAGGCCATGGAACTCGCCGGCGAGCGGCCCGTCGCGGGCCAAGTCTTCAACATCGGCTCGGGCTCCGCGACCACGGTGACCGAGGTCGCAAGGCTCCTGTCGGAGATCACCGCGAACCCGGTGAAGGCCGTCCGCAAGGAGATCCGGCCCGGGGACGTGCGGCACTCGCGGGCGGACATTTCCAACGCCATGGACAAGCTGGGCTTCACGCCGAAGACGTCCCTCCGCGAGGGGATCGAGCGGACGCTCGCATACCACCAGGAATTGGCCAAGAAGACCTGAGTTCGGGTCGGGTGAGAAAATCGGAAAGGGGAGGGCCTCGCGGGCCCTCCGTTCTCGCGCCTACAGGTCGTCTTCGGGCTTCTTGGGCGCCTGCGCGGGCTCCGCCATCATCATCTGCGGGCTCTTGGGCTTCCGCATCTGATTCAGGAGGAGCACGACCAGGAGCACGACGACGATGACCTCGAACGCGAGGTTCGCGTAGGAGATCGTCTGGGTCGCCTGCTGGCTCTGCAGGTTGTTCAACTGGCCCTGCAGGTCCGTGATGTTCGCCTGGAGCCGAGCCAGAGCCGCAGCCGTGGCCGCGTTGCTCGTGGTCTGCGAGTTCTGCAGGCTCGTCAACGCGTTCTGCAGGGAGGTGATCTGGGCCTGCGCGGCGGCCAGCTCGGCCTGGAGACTCGCGTTCGTGGACGACAGCTGGCCCTGGAGGCTCGTGATCTCCGCCTGGAGGGAGGCGATCTGGGCATTCAACGCGTCGATCAGCTGCTGCGTCGTCGGACCCACGGTCCCGGACACGGCCACCGAGTCATGGCTCACGTAGCCGAGCGTGTCCACCGCCTCGAGCTTGTACCAGTAGGTCCCGTTGGCCAGNNCCCGCCGTGGTCCGCGCTGATCGCGTAGGACTGGTCGAACCCGTCCGGGGTCGTGGGGCCGTAGACATCCCAGGTGACCAGGAGAGTGTCGCCCTCGGAGGCGACCTGGACGTCGTTGCTGCCCGCGAAGGGGGCCAGGCCCTGGCTGATGGGGGTCTGAGGCGTCCAGCTGGCGCCGCGGTCACTCGAACGGACGTAGAAGATCTCCTGGACCCCGCTGAACGTGGTCCGGGCGTCCTCCCAGGCCACGTGGACCCGGTTCTGCGCGTCCACTGCGACGGTTGGAGCCCAGCCGCTTTGGGTCGTGCCCGAGTTGAGGTTCACCGGCGCGACCCACGTACTCCCGTTGTCGCTCCAGGTGAGGTTGGCGTAGTCCCGGGACCCGAGCCGGGTATAGGCCACGTACACGCGGCCGAGGGAATCCACCGCCATGCTCGGGGGATAGACGGTGGAACCTCCGTTCGATCGCTCGGTGATGTTCATTTGCGAGGACCACGTGTTCGCCTGGTCCGTGCTGTGGGAAACCGTGATGTTCCACCACGCTCCCATGTTCTGGACCCAGGCCACATACAGAGTTCCGTCCGGCGTGGCCACAATCGAGGGCCACTGGTCGGATTCCTGGGCGGTGGCCGCATTGACCATCGTCGTCAGGGCCCAAGTCTTGCCCCCGTCCGTGGATCGGCTGACATACACATCCCGCAGGGTCGCGCCCGTGTTCGTGTGCGTCCATGCGACGTAGATGTTCCCAGCGTGGTCCATCGCGGCCGAGGCGAACGCGGTGGGGTAGGCAAACTGATAGTCGACCACGTTGGTGATCCCGTTCACTTGCACGGGGAAGCCCGCGTACAGGACGGGCGACGGGTTGGCTCCCGCGTCCTGGTACTTGTACACAAACAGGTTGTTCCCGGCAGCGGTCGTGTAGAAGCGGAACACGTACAGGTGACCCTGTCCATCGTTCAGCATCGCGGCCGTGTAGTTGCTCAGGGTGCCCGTGCCGGTGATGAATGGGTTCGGCCCCCAGGGGGCCGTGTCATGGTCCGCCTTCACGGGCGTCGACTGGGCGATCAGCCCAGCGAACGCCATGGCGAAGACGAAGGCCACAACGGCAAGCGCTTTCAAGACCTTCGGTTCTGAGTGCATGTGCCCAGCTCTTCTGCCGGGCGCATCTGATTTAGCCGCTTAAAGCTGTCGGCCATTTGTCTGCCGCACTGACAAACCCCCGCGACGGCCCGGGTTCGGGGTCCAGACCCTCCCGCGCGGGAAACCTTTTGGGCGCCTTTCGCATAGCCGACGCCACCCATGGCTGGCCATGTCCTCCGGGCGCAGGACCTCTGGAAGTCCTACGACGGCCGCACCGACGTCCTCCAGGGACTCGACCTCTCCGTGTCGCCCGGAGAGTCCGTCCTCGTCTGGGGCGAGAACGGCAGCGGCAAGACCACCCTGTTGTCACTCCTCGGCGCGTTGGACCGACCCGATCGAGGGAGCGTCACGGTGGGATCGCGGGAGACCACTGGCCTGAAGGAACGCGAGCTCGCAAGGATCCGCCTCCTGGACATCGGCTTCGTCTTCCAGACGCACCATCTGATCGACGATCTGACCGTCGAGGAAAATGTCGCGCTGCCCCTGCGCCTCGCGAAGCGGCCCGAGGGCGCCCGCGTGGGGGAGCTCCTCGAAGTTTTCGGCTTGACAAAACTGGCGTCCCGCAGACCGGACGAGATCTCCGTCGGGGAGTCGCAGCGCGTGGCCGTCGCCCGCGCCCTCGCGAACGGACCCAAGCTGCTCCTCGCGGACGAGCCGACGGCATCCCTGGACCCGAAGGGCACCGCGGCGGTCCTCGAAGCCCTCCGCCTCGCGCGCACGACGTTCGGGACGGCCGAGGTCGTCGCGACCCACGACGCCGAGGTCCGGGAGATCGCCACCCAGGAGTACCTGCTGGAGGAGGGGGTCCTCCGACCCCGTTCCGGATGACGGGGTCGAAGCTTTTATCCCGGAGGAGCAATTTTCAGCCGCCCGGGATGGGCCAGGACGCGTGAACCGTGGGGAATGGACGCAACGGCGTCAATGACCTGATCGGGAAGCTCTGGGGCGAGGCCAAGACGCCCCTGTACCGCAACGCGATCTTCCTCATGGCGAACAGCGTCGTGGGCCAGGGGCTCGCCTTCTTCTTCTGGGTCATCGTCGCGCGCGTGTACGCGGAGACCGACGTCGGCTATGCGGTCGCCCTGTTCTCCACGGTCAATTTCGTCGCGGGGCTCGCGCTCCTCGGCCAGACGTTCGCCCTGATCCGCTATCTCCCCGAGACGGAGGACCGGGTCGGACTGATCAACACGTCCCTCACCCTGGTGGGCCTGACGACGATCCTCCTGACGGGCGGGCTCCTCCTCGTCCTCGCCCTGCTCGGCCTCGACCTGGGCTTCGTCCTGGAGAGCCCCGTGTACCCCGTGACCATCCTGGCGGGCGCCCTCGCCTGCTCCCTCGGGCCCATCCTGGACAACGCGGCGATCGCCCTGCGCCGCTCGGACATCGCCATGTGGCGGACCGTGGCCCTGGGCCTCGTGAAGATTCCCTTGGCCGTGGCCATCGCGCTCACCCTGAGCACGACCCTGGGCGTGGGCCGGTTCGGCGTCTTCCTGGCCCTGGTCGCGTCCCTGGTCGTCAGCGTCCTCCTGGAGGCGCTCTGGCTCTTCCCCAAGGTCCTCGCCGGATACGTGCCGCGGATCCGCACGCGCTTCGCCCGCCTCCGGCCCCTGATGCGCTTCAGCGGCGGCAACTACGCGGCCAGCGTGGTGGGCTCCGCGGGGAACGGCCTCCTCCCCCTACTCATCCTCCAGGTCTTGGGCGCCGCGGGCGCGGCGAACGCGGCCTACTTCTACGTGGCCAGCGCCGTGGCCGCCCTCCTGTCCGTTATCTCGGGCTCCGCCTTCACGTCCTTCTACGCGGAGGCCAGCTACGGCAAGGCGGACCGCCACCGGGACGAGCGGCGGGCCTTGCTCCTCACCCTGGCCCTCCTCATCCCGGGGATCGCGGTCTTCTGGATCTTCGCCCGCTTCGTGCTCCTCCTGTTCGGCGGCGCGTCCCAGTCGTACGCGGACTTCGCCACGGACCCCCTGCGGATCCTCACCCTGGCGTCCATCCCCGCGGTGGCCAACAACCTGCTGACCACGCGCGTGCGCGTGCGTCGTCGGACGCTGCCGCTCATCGTGGGCGCCGCGATCACCTCGGGGGTCACCCTGGGCCTGGGCTACGTCCTCCTGGGTTCGTCCGGGATCACGGGCCTGTCCATCGCCTGCGTCGTGGGCGCCGCCGTGGCCACACCGTACTACTGGTTGGTCGCGCGGAAGTCGTTCGAGGCGGAACCCCTCGAGCCCGCCGAACCGGCGCCGCTCCAGCCCTGATTCGCTCCGCTCATCCGCGACACGAACCGGAACGACGGCGGCTCAGACGGAGCCGGCGAGGAACGTCGACGTGACCGCGACGACCGTGGTCATGACGGACGCTTGCGGACGGGGGTGGATTGAGCGTTCCGCCCCCATGGGACCAACGTGCGTTCCGGTCGACCGAGAAGGTCGGGAACGCGACTGTGCGTCGCCTCAAACGCGCACGCCGGTGCAGACCTCACTTGGTCCGCGTCATCAGGAGGATGGACGCCGCGACGTAGGCCGCGATGCCCGCGAACGTGTAGCCCAGGCCGAGGAGGAGCGACGTGTTGAGCTCGTAATAGGACTGCAAGAACGCGTCGGAGCCGGGCAGCATGGCCGCGCTGATCCCGATGGCGCCGATCGCCGCGAGCGCGGGTCCGCCGAAGTAGTACGCGATGGCGACCCGCTTCTTGCGAAGGGCTCCGAGCTGCTTGGAGTCCATGAGGCCCGAGACGCGCTTCTCCTTTGCGACGACGGTCCTCGCGGTCTCGGGCTCCTCCGCCTCGGCGGCCTCCTCCGCGCTCTCGGCCTCCTGTTCCATCTCCTGGAGGCTCACGAGGAGCTCGTCGATGTCCCGGTCCACGTGGTCCCCGCCCGGCGCCGGTTCGTCCTCGAGAGGGGGCGGCACCTCGTCCGGGATGGGCTCCTCGACCACGAGCGCCTCGTCCATCTCGACCTCCGCATCCGAGGCGCCTTCAAGCTTCTCGATCCGGCCATCCAGATAGCGGGTGCTCCAGAGGGCGGCGAGGAGGATGCCCACGAGGAAGACGACCCCGACCAGCAGGTAGACGGAGAACGTCCACCGCGTGATGTCCACGCTGTAGTGGTAGCCCAGCGAGATGCCCGAGTACCACGCGATGATCGCCATGAGCAGGAAGTAGACCCCGAAGACGAGGGACAGCGTACGCGGTCGTGAGACTCGGTCGGAGGGCATTGGACACCAGACCCTGTGTGGCCCCGGATATAGTATATCCCCTCCTTCTCGTTTTTGATACTGGTTACATCCGGGAGGCCGCCGACCCGAGGTTTTATCCCCGCGGCCGCGGTTCGGGAGGCCCGGAGGAGGGGACCCCGCCGCAAGGCGCGACGGTGGCGTCCCGCGAACCGAGTCCCATGAAGCCGAGCGAGAGTGACTTCTTCCGGACCACGGCCAGGGAGTTCGCCGTCCTCGGGGTGGCCGGCTTGGGCGCCTACCTCTTCTTCATCCACGGCTCCCTGTACCTCCAGCCCGGGAGCACGGCACGGCCGCTCAGCCTGGAGGGCTTCCTCCTGGTCACCGCGATCCTCTACCTGCTCCTCCGCCTGATCTTCGTCGTCGCGGGCCTCTACTATCCGCGGCCGCGTCCTCAGTACGTGGTCTGCCCGGAGTGCGGCAAGGCCCTGGAGGACGGGACGCCGGAGGTCCTGGACCGCCGCCCGCGGCTCACGGTCTCCCCGCGGCCCACGGAGAAGGAGGTCATGGCGGCCATCCTGCTCCGGAAGGCGATTGACGAGGCACGGCGATCGGCCCAGAAACCCCTCGCGGGATCGCGGGACGAGGTGGTCCGCCTCCCCGGCGACGTGGAGAACCTCCCCGTCCCCGTGGACGAGATGGACCGGATCCTCCAGAACCTGGACCGCCCCTCCGAGGGGCGGGGACCCCAGGACCGCCGGCCCAAGGGGCCCTTCGGCCCGTAGGCCCGGCGCGGCGCCGTCCCCTCAGCGGCTGAGCCCCACGACGACGAGGAGCTCCTCCCGGATCCGGTAGGTGAGCCCCCAGACCTCGCGGCCCCGCCACAGGAACGCGGGCACCCGGAGCTCGCCGACCCGCGTGGGCACGACGGCCTGCCCCCCGGAGGGCGGCAACTCGGCGAGGGGGGCCCAGAAGGCCTCCTCCATCTCGGGTCCCGGCTTGGGGGCGAGCCGCCGGTCGGTTCGCGCGACGAACGGGACGACGAGCATCTCGGGCACGTTGCCCGGGGCGCGCGGCGCGAGGTGCCCCAGGACCTCCGTGACGCGGTCCACATCGAGGTTCACCTCCTCCCGGGTCTCGCGGAGCGCGGTCTCCAGGAGGGAGGGGTCCTCCGCGTGGCGGTGGCCGCCGGGGAAGGAGATCTGCCCGGACCACGGGTCGCCCTCTCGGCGGACCCGGCGGCCCAGGAGGACCTCGAGGCCGTCCCCCGCGGGCCGGAGGAGGACGAGGACCGCGGACGCGGGCTTCGCCTCGAGCTCCGCCTCGGCCAGGGGCACGGGGAGCAGCACGCTCCGCAGTTCGTCGGCGGTCGTCCGCACGGCGGCCGTCCCATCGCGCCGGTCCGCTTGAGGTTGACGGCCCTCAGAACTGGGTGCCCCAGATCTGCTGCTCCGCGACAATCGTCGCGAGGCGCGCGAACGCCGCCTCGACGTTCTCCCCCGTCTTCGCGGAGGTCCAGAAGTAGCCGCAGCCCAGGGCGTCGCATCGCTCCGTGACCTCGGGAAGGCCGAACTCGGCCTGGCCCGCGATGTCCGTCTTGTTCACCGCCAGGAGGGTGGGCAGGTGGCCCGCGACCTCCTCCACGCACGCGACCCAGTCGTCCAGGCCGGCCAGCGTGGAGCGGCGCGTGATGTCGACCACGGCCAGGATGCCCCGCGCGCCGTAGAAGTAGGCTTCCTTGAGGAGTTCCTGGAACCCGTGCTGGGCCATGATGTCACAGATGAGCATGTCCATCTTCGCGGTGACGTTCTCCTTGGGGAAGGGGATCTCGATCTCCTTCTTGGTCACCTTGGTCCCGAGGGTGGTCAGGTACTTGTCCTGGAACGCATCGAGCACGTAGCGTCGGATGAGGGAGGTCTTCCCGACGCCGTTGTCCCCCACGAGGCAGATCTTCGTCTTGAGGTTCTCTCGCTCCATCATCCAACTCCTCGCCGCCATCGCGAGGGAGACGCATCCGAGAACGCGCCGCCCGCTTAAGGGTTCTTCGGCAGACCGTGCGCGCTGGGGCCCAGGGTGACCCGGCGCGGCGCCGAGTTGGACCCCGGCGGGGGCAGGCGGGCCAGGAGCCGCCGCGCCGCGTCCAGGAGGTAGGACTCGCCTACAATCTCCTTGGCGATCAGGACGAGGATGGCCTGGGGCTCCACCTTCTGGATGAGAATCCGGTTGCCGCCCGCGACGACGGATACGATCTGGGGCGAGGGCGAGCGGAGCGTCTCCAGCATGGTCTCGAGCGACCCCAGGGTCGTCGCAGCCATGATGGACACGACCTCCCAGGACACGGGCGCGTGGGACCACGCGGCGAGCAGCCGCCCGTTCCGCTTGAGCAGCATGGCCGTGTCCATTCTGCCGTTCGTGGCGAGGTCGGCGAAGAAGTCCGGAGGCACGGCTCGGAGGGAATCCATCGCAGTTCTGAAAGCTACGTGGTGCTCGAGGTTGAAAAGGGAACGGACCTCGCTATCACTCGTGGCAATTAATCGCGGGGAACGGCCTTCGAGAGGAACCCGACCCGTTTCGATAGGCATCGTTCATGATAACCGGGTCCGAGTCCTTACGTAGACGCGGCCGCCTACGGCGTAGACGTCGTGAGGCGTTGCGAGCCCTGAAGTCCTTCCTCGCCCCTAAGTCCGCGGCGGACACCACCGTGGTCGATGTCCGCCTGGACGTGCAGCGCGTCGTCCTGGAGTACATCCTCAACATGGCCGTGTCCTGCCTCGCCCACGCGGACGTCACGCCCCTCTACGAGCAGTACATCGAGGACCCGCGCCTCTCCGAGCAGGACCGCGAGGAGCTCGCCCGCGCCTATCTTCTTCTGCAGATGGCCACCGTGGAACCCGAGCCGGCGCCGTCCGCCGACGCGTGAGCCCCGCCGTTTCCACGCCTCGCTCCGGGAGACTCGTTGGCCGCGGGATGCAGGGTTGCCCGCGGACCTTGCGCGCCGGGGGAGAGAAGGTCGCTACCACCGGATTCCTGGGAGATCGAGACTCGTCCGCAGCCGCGGATCCGCGAGGAGGTCGCGGGCCGTCCGGTCCGCCGCGGGGGACAGAGGCCGCCAGGGGCCGCAGTAGTAGTACATGATGAACGGCGCGGTGATGAAGGAGGCGAACCACAGCGCGTTGTACCAGAGGCCCACGGGGTTCCACAAGGTCAGCCCGAGGGCCATGACGGCGACCAGGGCGACCGTGCCGCGGCCCACGTGGAGGATCTCCCGGAGGGTCATCGGCGGTTCGTCCTTCGGCGTGACCGGGAACTTCCGCCGCGGGTCGACCACGTACATGATCATCGCGCGGACCTCGTGGGGGAGCATGATGGCGCCGATCGCCTTGCTCAGGGAGCGGGCCCGGTAGTACTTCCAGAACCCGAGGTGCACCTGGGCGAGCTTCGCCACGGTGAACAGGGACGTGAACAGGGACATGACGATGATGAACCGGAACAGGGCGATGGACCAGATGTACTCGATGGGCGCGGTGAACAGGTTCTGGCCGAAGGCCAGGAACGCACCGAGGCCCGAGACACGCCCGAAGACCGCCGCCACCATGGCCACCATGATCGCGATGTACGCCACATGGTTCATGGGCGTCGTGTACAGGAAGATCTTCTTGTACCA
>DUJI01000303.1 GCA_013329855.1 Thermoplasmata archaeon
GGCTCGACGTCGCGCTCGCGCTCGTCGGAGCGCCCGAGCTGCTGTTCCTCGACCCCACGCTAGGTCTGGATGTTCAGACTCGCACGGCGGTTTGGGAGTACATCCGCCTTCTGCAGGAGAAGTACGAGATGACCCTCTTCATGACCACGCACTACCTCGAGGAGGCCGACAACCTGTGCGACCGAATCGCGATCATCGACCACGGGAAGATCGTCGCCCTCGATACCCCG
This sequence comes from Thermoplasmata archaeon, assembly GCA_013329855.1. Lineage (GTDB taxonomy): Archaea > Thermoplasmatota > Thermoplasmata > RBG-16-68-12 > RBG-16-68-12 > RBG-16-68-12 > RBG-16-68-12 sp8695u. The sequence goes on from DUJI01000303.1 coordinate 231, forward strand.
GTCGCCCTGAAAGAATCCCTCGGTGGCGACATCGTGGAGATCCATGTGGATCGACCCCCGGAGGACGGCCTTGCCGCAACCCTGCAGGCGATTCCCAACGTGAAGTCGGTCCTAGCCGTGCCCGGCGGATATCGACTGACCGTCGTCAACGGAGAGGAGACCGCGCCGCTGATACTGGATGCCATCCGTTTGCGGAGCCTCAAGGCCACGAAGATCTCCATCTCGAAGCCCACCCTCGATGAGGTCTACCTCGCCCGCACAGGACGCACCATGCGGGAGCAGGAAGGCAGCCGCGAGGACGTGTTCCGCCAACGCATCGCGATGCGGAGGGCGAGACCGTGAGCGGCCTCCTGGCCCTGACCGGGCGTGAGATCAAGAAGTGGTACAAGAACCCATTCGTCCTGTTCATCTCCCTTGTCCAGCCCATCATCTGGATGGGGCTGTTCGGCAAGGCGATGAACCTCGGGGCCATCGTGCCGTCGAACCTTCCGCCCGGCACACCCAACCCGCTCACCGCCTTCCTAGGCGGCGTGGGGGACTACTTCTCTTTCATGGCCGTCGGGATGCTGGCCTTCGTCGTGCTGTTCACCACGATGTTCAGCGGCATGTCAATCGTTTGGGACCGCAGGCTTGGGTTCCTCAACAAGGTTCTCAGCACCCCGGCGAGCCGCGGATCGATCATCCTCAGCAAGGTCGCCATCTCGGTCATCCGCGCGCTGGTCCAGGCGGGTATCGTTCTCATCGCCGCGGTCATCCTGGGCCTCGTCGTGGGCCCCGACTTCACTCCGCTCACCCTGCTTGCCGTGTTCGCGGCGCTCACCCTGATGAGCATCGGATTGTCGGCTATGTTCGTGGCCATCGCCATCCGCTCGACCAAGTGGGAGACCCAAATGGCGATCATGAACCTGCTTAACCTGCCCCTCCTCTTCGCCAGCAACGCGCTGTTCCCGACAGCCTCGATGCCCTCCTGGCTCCAGGACATCGCGATGATCAACCCGGTGACCTACGGGACCGAAGCCGCACGCCAACTCATCCTCCTCCCCACGAACTGGGGCGTGGTGGCGGGCGACTTCATCTTCCTAGGCGTCTTTGCCGCGGCCTTCGCGGGCATCGGAATCGCCCTCTCGTGGAGATACCTGAGCAAGTAGTCGGTCCCGACGTGCACGGAAGCGAAAGGAGCGTGGCTAGCCCAGCTCCCCCGCCTCCACCTTTGCGGGGTCCGGGAACTTCTTGAGGACCGTGAGGAAGGAGGCGACCTCTTTGCGGTCGGATGCGATCTCCTTCTCGGCGCGTCCATCGAACTTGGCCTCCGCGTCCTTGCCGTACGTGGCATAGAGCCGCGACGCGGACTGGAGCATGGCGAAGCGACCGTCCTGAAGCTCGGCCAGCAGCGTCTTGCCCCGGGCGAACGCGTCGCTCGTGGCGTTGAGACGTCCGAGGAAATCGACGAGGGCCGTGACCCGCCGCCGCAACCCCTGGGCGTCGTCGCTCCAGAGGACCTGGAGGGACCGTCGCTCGTCGTCGCGAACCGCCTTGAGCCAAGGCCACGCCGCGTCGAGCGCCGTCCGAATCATCCGGGAGTCGCCGTAGACGTGGGTGAGCTTCGCATCCGAGTAGCCCGGGAGCTCGAGGAGCCCGTAGAACGAGCGCGCCCGGATCTCGTCGTGCCCCGGTCCGGCTCCCGCGAGGAGGTGGATCAGCGGATCGGGGTCGGTCCCCTCGGGCGGCGCGGGAATGCCCACGCCGTGGTGCTGACAGGTGTCGAGCAGCAAGGGGATGGCCACGTCGGCGCGGGCGCGGGCCAGGAAGTCGAGGTACGTGGCCTCCGCGGCCCGGTTGAACGCGTCGACGCCCGCGACGAACGCGTCCGCCTCCTCGTGGGACGCGGGGGGTTTGGACACCCGTTCCAGGTGCTCGATCCGCTTGCGGAGGTCGCGGATCCGCGCCTCGACCCCCCGGTAGCGCTCCCGGTACTCTCCCTGGAGCTGGCGCAGCTCGGCGGACTGCTCGACGATCTTGTCGAGCTTGTGCCAGACCTTGCGGGCCCCGTAGAAATCCCGCTTCCGCGCCTTGCGCAGACTCGCGTCGAGGATGGCCACGTGCTTGGGTATCAGCCGCTTCTCGGTGACGGCCTTCCGCAAGTCCGCCGCGATGTCATCCACGTCCCGCAGGAAGATCCGGATTTGGCGGTAGTTGTCCACCTCGGACTCGCGGATGAGTCGGTCCATGCGATCCCGAAACCGGTCTAGGTCACCGCTGAGCGCGCCGGGAAGGTCCGCGAACTTCCGCCGCATCCTCGTGATCTCCTCGAGGAGCTCGGGCGCGTCTTCCTCGAAGGTGCTCGCGTCACCCGGTCCGGGCGGGGCCATCGACACGGATAGAGACACCTTCGATATCTAACTTCGGGGCGTCAGCACGATTAAGCCGACCCACGCGCCTTGCGGAGGCGTGAGGAGGGCAACGACGCTAAGAGCCTTTCTCGTGGCCCTGGGTGCCGTCGCCACCGTGGCCCTCGTCGTGTTCGGACTCGTTCTGTCAAGCGCTCCGGGTTACGGCCCCGGGGCCTGGGTCTTCGTTCTCTTCGCGTTCGGACTGGTCTGGTGGGACGTCGCGTACCACATGCGCTTGGTTCATTCCCGGAGACCGAGAGACTCCGCCCGCCTGGGCGGGAACAGGTGAGCGCGCATCCATCGGTGGCTCACACGAGGTTCTCCGGAATGAGCCGCTCCACGATCACCGTGTCGAGCCACTTCCCGTCGAGCTTCCCATGCTTCTCGTACACGCCGACTTCCCGGAAGCCGCATCGCTTGCAGAGCTCCCGGCTCGCGACGTTGGAAGGGAAGATCCGCGAGACGAGCTTCCAGTACCCCTGGCGACGGGCATCCTCGATCAGGGCGGCGAGCAGGGTCTTTCCGATTCCGCGACCCCGTTGACCGTGGGCCACGTAGATGGAGAACTCCCCGACGCCCGCGTAGCAGCTGCGCGGACGGTACTCGGACACGGCGGCCCAGGCCAGGACGGTTCCCTGGGTGGACACCGCGACGAGGATGGGATGCCGGTCATCGTGGTGGGCCATCCAGGCACGCATCTCGGATTCGCTGCGGGACTCCGTCTCGAACGTGGCCATCCGCTCCTCGAGCGCGCGATTGTAGATCTCCGCGACGGGGGCCGCGTCGGAGGGGTTCGCTCGTCGGATGGTGAGGTCGGTCCGGGATGGCGAAGGGAGGGGCATGGCCTCGTCTCGACGGGGCATGGCTGCAAGGGACTTAGACCGAGCGGCCGGAGACGGGAGGCGCCGCGCCCGCAAAAGCTTAAATGGCGGCTTCCCCTGAGCGGCGGATGATGCAGCTGCGTCTTCTCGAGAAGCAGAAGGATTCCATCCGGGTCGAGGTCACGAACCCGGACGACACGCTCATCCAGCCGCTCCTCACGGCCCTCCTGAAGGACGACGACATCGCGGACGCCCTGTACTACAGCGGGCATCCCCAGTTGGACAAGCCCGTGCTCACCGTGCGCACGAAGAAGGGATCGCCCCAGGCGGCCCTGAAGCGCGCCGCGAAAGGGCTCGCGGACGAATACGCGGGCGCGAGGAAGCTCCTGGAGAAGGAGCTCGCGTAGGCGTATGGAGCGGGACCTCGGCATCGAGGGCTACCTGACCACGAGCCCCGGCGTCGGCGGGACGCTCAAGGTCTCCGCGGAGGACTTCGTCGTCGAGGAGGTCTCCTCTCCGCCCGATCCGGACCCGCAGGGCCGGTACACGACGGCCACCCTGCGCGTGAGGGAATGGGAGACCAACCGCCTCGTGCGGCAGCTCGCGAAGAGCCTGCATATCTCTCGTCGACGAATCGGGTTCGCGGGGACCAAGGACAAGCGCGCGGTCACCACCCAACTCTTCTCGTTCGAAGGGGTGCCGCCGGAAACCCTGCGCGCGCTCCGGATCAAGGATGTCGAGGTCTTGGACGCCTTCGCTACGGCACGCCCACTCGAGATCGGCGACCTCGTGGGGAACCGCTTCCGCATTATCGTGCGGGATCTGCGGCTCGCCGACCCGGAGGCCGCTGCCATCATCGAGGAGACGTCGGCCCAGCTTCAGGCCTTCCGCGGGTTCCCCAACTTCTTTGGCGTCCAGCGCTTCGGCTCGGTCCGGCCTGTCACCCACGAGGTCGGGAAACACATCGTGAAGGGCGCGTTTCGAGGCGCCGTGGAGACCTACGTGGCCAACCCGATTCCCGGAGAGGACCCGGAGTCCTTCGAGGTCCGTGCCCTCCTCGCGGAGACCGGGGACGTGAAGGAAGCGCTGCACACGTACCCGCGGAATTACACGTTCGAGAAGGCCCTCCTCAGCCACCTCTCCGGCCATCCGGACGACTACGTCGGCGCCCTCCGCATTCTCCCGCTGAACCTGCTGATCATGTTCGTCCACGCCTACCAATCGTACCTGTACAACCTCATCCTCGGCGAACGGATGCGGCGCGGACTCCCGGTCCACGAACCCGTGGACGGGGACCTCGTCCTTCCCGCGGACCGGCGCGGCCTCCCGGACCGCGAACGGGTCATCGAGGTCTCGAACGACAACCTGGAGCGCGTGGCTGCGCGGTGCCGGGAGGGCAAGGCCTGGGTGAGCGCGGTCCTCTTCGGCTCGGAGAGCCGGTTCGCCGAGGGCGAGATGGGACGCATCGAGAAGGAGGTCGTCGCGAGGGAGCACTTGCGTCCCGAGGATTTCATCATCCCCGACATCCCGCGCATCTCGTCCCGAGGGACTCGGCGGGAGATCCTCGCGCCCGTCCGGTCCCTGGAGGCGCGCGTTCACGGGAGCACGCTCGACGTGTCCGTCGAGCTCACGCGGGGCGCGTACGCGACCTGCCTGCTCCGGGAGTACATGAAGAACGGGTAGGCCGCAGGCTTCGGCTCATTGCCTCAGCTTGGTCCACAGGTCCACGAAGCGGTCCACCGCATCGTCGTGGAAGCTCTGGCGGTTCGCGACTAGGAGACGGCTGACCTCGCCCATGTCCTTGATGGCGAAGACACTCTCCCGCTCGCGGCGGTACCGGATCAGCAGGTCCCGGGCCATCATCTTCTGAAGGTGGTAGGAGAGGGTGGACTTGGAGACACCCGTCGCCTGGCGGAGTTCGGAGAACGTCCGCTCGCCGTGGAGGATTATCTCCACGACGATCTTCCGGGGGACCCCCTGGCGGAGGACGCCCAGGATCCGCCGTTGGGCTTCCATGAACGCCCGGGCGATGAAGTACCGCTTGCGGTGGCCGTCCGTCTCCGACTTGAGCATGCCCTCCCGCTCGAGGTACGTGAGGTGGTACGAGAGCATGCCCGTGGACATGCCCAACGCCTGGCCGATCCGGCGCAGGTGAACCCCGGGGTTGGCCACGAGGTACTCGTAGATCCTCCGTCGACTCTCCAGTTCAAGGCCCGCCGTCATGAGATCACCGAAGGAGCGCGAGGTATAGGGAAACGAGCACCGCCAGGTTCAGTCCGACCCACTCCGGTCCCACGGACGATGTCCAGTACAAGGCCATCTCGACGACCAGCCAGACACCCTCGACGAGGAATAGCCCGAAGGCCGCCACCAGGAGGAGCAGACGCCGCTCCCGGTGCCGCTGGTAGGACCTCACGGAGATCACCGCCAGGATGGCCGCGAAACCCAGGAACGCGACGCGAAGGAAGGCATCGAGAGGGCCCATTCACTTCCCACGGATGGACTACTTGGCTAAAAGGTCTTGTCGTACGGACGTCGAAAGGGCCGACGAGGCGAGACGGGGAGATGGCGACGTCAGGTTCGACGGCCGTTCTAACCCGTACGGACGCCGAACCAAAAGCCATTTAGCGGGGGGCGAGCGGTAAAGGAGGGATGCGAATCCGCTGGCGCCGACGAGGGCGCCTCCGCAAAGCGGCCACGGCCCTCGTCGCGCTCGCCCTCCTCCCCGTTGCCATCCTCCTCGGCTCCGCGAGCATACATGCGGCCGCCTCCTCCCCCGCGGCGGGAATCCACACGGACGCACTCGGGACGCAGGACACAGGCCCCCCCACGGCCGAGGCCTTGCAGCGTAGCGAGGCGAGTGGTCTGTTCGGGCCGTTTAGCTGGGATGGCCAGCTCGTCTCGGGTCCGTTCGTAAGCTTCGACTTCTCCGTCGGGACCGGCGCCATCGTGGGGTACTTCGCGGTGAACGGCACGAACGCGTCCCTCTTGATCGATACGATCCGAATCGCCGGGTTCGTGCCGACCTCGACGCCTCAGATCGCGGGTGCGACCTTCACCGCCTCCGCATCCAATGTGAGTCTCGTCGTCCACGACGAGCCCACGGCGCTCCTCGAAATCCACACGACGGGGCAGCCCCGAAGCGTGGAGTTGAGCTTCCCCAGCGGGGCGACGGACTTGGCCGTGTCCCACGCGACGGAATGGCCGCACTCCGGCCTCGCGTTCGGCGTGGGCGCGAGCCACGGGCGTCTGATGGTCGGCCGTGGGAACCTCACGGTGAACGGAACCACGGTGACCGCCGACCTCCAAGCGGACGACTACCTCGCGTTGCGCGCCGTCCCGGCGTTCGCGGAGCACGCGGCCGAGCGTACCGCGGTCCTCGATGCCTTCGCCTCGGGTCGCCTCGCCGCGGAGTACGAGTTCGTCGCGATGAGCGGCGGGGGCTGGCTCGAGAACACCGCGCAGTATCAGGGCGGCCTCGCCGCCACCAGCACCCACGTGGAGTACGGGCAGGCCAAGATTGACCTGGGAGTGGCGGAACCTCGCGGTGGGGTCGTCATCCTTGCGTTCGATCCGGAGACGATGCCCGCGGACGCGCAGCACCGACTCGTTGTCACGCAAAACGGTTCGGAGGTTCAGCAGGCCACAAGTCCGGTTGAGTCCCTGTACACGCTCCCGGGCACCTCAGCGCACCCCTCGTTCTCCTTGCTTGCGATGAACGCGACGGTCCTGGTGATCTATCTTCCGGAACTCAGCGCGTCGCCCCTTCAGATCGAGAGCCTCGCTCTCCCTGCCTCGCCCGGCCTCGATGAACCCACGGAGTTGGCCATGGTGGCAGCCGTCTTCGTCGTGTCCCTCGCGGCAGCCGTCATGCTCCGCCGGCCTCAGGAGTGAGCGGCGGACTTCTTATACGGGGCCTGTCATCGCTGAGACCGATGCCCGCCAAGAAGGAGGTCTGCGGCGTCTCCGGCTGCGGACAGGATGCCATCCGTTCCGTCGCCGTGGACAAGGCGAAGGACGCGCTTCAAGGGAAATCGCTGACCGCGGACTTCCGCCGCGTCCACCTCTGCCGGGAGCACTATCGCGCGTTCCGCAAGGCGACCAAGAAGGACCGGGAACTCGAGCGGCTCGGATGGTGACGACCCCAACCCGCGCGGCCCCCTCGTGATCCCGTGCGGCCCCGCCCCCTCACATCAACTTCCTGACCAACGCCGCGGCCTCCGCCGCGGGACTCTTCATCCCCCTGTACGCGGTCCAGAACGGCGCGAACCTGGAGGAGGTCGGCTTCATTGTCGCCGCGTACAACGCGTTCACCATCTTCGCGTCGATCTTCTTCGGGCGCGCTGCGGACGTCCAAGGCGCACGAAGAACCCTTCGCGCGGGGCTCTTGCTTTCCGCGGTGACATGCCTCGCCCAGCCCTTCGCGGTGGACCCGTGGACTCTGCTCGTGAGTCGCTCCCTCCTAGGTTTCTGCGTGGGCATGTATCCCGCGGCGCTCCTCGCGTACGCGAAGACCGCGGACTCCCTGATGGGCAAGTTCTCCTCCTGGGGCTCGCTGGGATGGGCCCTGGGAAACGGCCTGGCGGGCGTCGTCGCACAGATCGACCCCGGGGTGTTCTGACAGGTCTTCGCGCTCGCGTCGGGTGCCTGGTTCCTCGCGTTCTACTTCGCGACCGCCGCGCCCTCGGAGGCTACAGGACGCATGCGCGTCCCGCTCTTCCCGCGGAGTATCTTGCGGCGGAACATCCCCGTGTACGCGATGATGTTCATGCGCCACACGGGCGCCAACATGATCTGGGGCATCTTCCCCATCTACCTGGCGGTGGTCCTCCACCTGAACGTGCTCGAGATCGGGCTGATCAATGCGTTCAACCCGTTCGTCCAGTTCGTCGTCATGCAGGGGATCGACCGCTACGGGAGCCGCACCCTCGTCGTCGCAGGCCTCCTGGGGTCCTTCACGACCTTCGTCCTCTTCCTCGCCGCCTGGGATTTCTGGTCCATGTTGGCCATCCAGATCGTCCTGGGATTCTCGTGGACGACCCTCTACGTGGGCTCGCTCAAGTTCATCACGGAGCAGAACGCGGAGACCGCGACCGCGGGCGGCTGGTTCAACAGCGTGACGAGCCTGGCTCCATCGTGGGCCCCATTCTGGGGGGATTCGTTGCGGCCGTGAGCTACGCCCTGACCTTCGAGCTTGCCGCCGGGATGTGCCTGGCGGCCCTGGCCACGTACCTCTTCGCCCTGCGGCGTCCTGCGCGGCAAGATTCGCGGCGGACCGGAACCGCGTAGGTCCCTCCGTGACCTCCCCCGGTTGGACTCACTCCACCTCGAGCTCGTTCAGGCCCGTCTTCGGGTTGGCCACGCGGTTCAGACGGATCCGGTCGAACCGCTCGAGGCAGACCTCGTTGACCACGCACGCCTTGGCCCGGAAGAGGTGTCCCCCCACGACGGAGTGGTCCCGCTGGCCCAGCGCCACGTGGAGGTGGAACTTGGGCTCGGACCTCATGGCGATGCTGCCGTGGAACGCGATGAGCTCATGCCGTCCCGGGAAGGACGTCTTCTCGTAGCCTTGCGGGCCGAAGAAGCCGATCTCGAAGTCCTGGAGCATGCCGATGCCCCAGAGGACCGCGCCGCTCTCGATCCCGTGCTTCCGCGCCGCGGCCTCCAGGCCCGGCAGGACGTCCTCCCCATCGACCAACTTGACCATGACGATGTGCCCTTCCTCCGCACTCTGCATAATCTCACCTCTCCCGCAACGGCACGGCCTGGATGTGCAGCTTCCGCTCCACGGCCCGGGCCAGGTCCGAGGCGTGGCTGAAGACCGGGTAGACGACCCGTGGTTCGCAGGCTTCGATGAACGCCATGATGTCGTCGAAGTCCCCGTGGTCGCTCAGGGGGAACTGGGCGTCCAGGCCGTACCGACGCGTGAAGTCGAAGAAGGCGGTCCACCCGGACACGTACGCCGTGCGGAGCCGCAGGCCGCCGAGCCAGGACACGCTGTCCTCGAGGGGCGGCCGCAACCAACCCGGCGGCAGGATGTAGACCCTCGGATCCCGGCGCTCCGACTCGGCCAGGCTCGAGATGCGTCGGTACCCGAGCTTGACCCCGTGCCGCACGTAGATGTCCGCCAGGTCCGCGATGCGGTCGGCGACGGCCACCTCGATCCCGAGGCGGTTCACGAGCGCGATGAGCTCCTGGCTCTTCCCGAAGACGTAGCCGCCCAGGGCCACGGGACCGTCC
>DUJI01000015.1 GCA_013329855.1 Thermoplasmata archaeon
CCCCATGCCCCTGGACCGCCTGCGCGCGAGCCTGGCCGAGTGCCCCGTCGTGAGGTTCGGGGACTACGACTACTTCGTCCACCCGATCACGGACGGCATTCCCCTGGGCCGTCCCGAGGTGCTCGACGAGGTCCTTGACGCCCTCGCGGCCCGCGGCGACTGGACCCGGTGCGACAAGATCGTGACCGCGGAGTCCATGGGCTTCCCGCTGGCCGCGGGCCTCTCCCTGCGGGTCCACAAGCCCTACGTCTTCATCCGGAAGCGGCAGTACGGGCTGCCCGGGGAAGTCTCCCTCAAGCAGACCACGGGCTACGCGAAGACGGACATGTTCATCAACAACATCCACCGCGGGGACCGCGTGGTCTTCGTGGACGACGTGGTCTCCACGGGCGGGACGCTCTACGCCGTCGTGCGGGCGCTGCGGCGGATCGGCGCGGAGGTGACCGGGGCCCTGATCGTCTTCGAGAAGACGCGCGAGAAGGCGCGCATGGAGAAGGACCTGGGCCTCGCGATCACGACCCTGATGGCCGTGGACGTCGTCGAGGGGAAGCTCGTCGAGTGCGCCTAGGACGACGGCTCCGCGGGCGCCGCCTTGGCGCGCCGCTCCTGCTCCACCGCGTGGAGGGCCTGCTTGAACAGGGGGGCGGGCGCGACGCTGACCACGATGATGACGAAGACGATCACGCTGAACAGGGCGTCGCCGACGATCCCCGCGGTCAGGGCGGTCACCGCGACGATGAGGCCGACCTCGCCGCGGGGCGTCATCCCCCAGCCCACGGCCAGGGATTCCAGCGGCGTCATCTTCAGGCCCCAGGCCGCGACGGCGCATCCGGCCATCTTGGTGACCATGGCGACGACCACGAGGACGATGGTGAACAAGAAGATCTGGGGGGTGGCCAGGACGGAGAAGATGTCCACGTTCAGTCCCAGAGAGATGAAGAAGATGGGCGTGAAGACGGCCCCCAGGTAGCGGGCGCCTTCCGCGAACTCCTCCTTGAGAGGCGCAGGGGCGAACAAGGTCCCCGCGAGGAACGCCCCGATGATCGCGGACAGGCCGATGGTTTCCGCGACGAGCGCGTAGAAGAGGGCGATCGCCAGGGCGATGAGGAATCCGCCGTGCTTCACCCCGAGCTTGAGCCCGAGGACCTGGACGCGGACGACCAGGGGACTGAAGAAGTACACCCCCACGAGGATCCCGAAGCCGATGAACGCGATGGCCTTGACCATGACGAGGGCGACGCCGACGGCGTCCACGTTCCCGTGCGCGATCCCCACGCCGACGGACAGGACGAGGAGGCCCAGGATGTCGTCCACCACGGCCGCCCCCATGATGGTCCGCCCGATCTCCTCCTTCATGAGACCCAGGTCGAGGAGGACGGACGCGGCGATCGCGGTGCTCGTCGCGGTCAGCGTGGCGCCGACGAAGAGGGCGACGAGAAACTGGCTGCTCCCCGCGGGGACCGTGCTCGGCGGCGCGAGGAACCAGGCGGTGACGAAGCCGACGAGGAGCGGCAGCGCGACTCCGCCGAGGGCGACGAGGAAGTTCCTCCGGGTGTAGAGGGCCCGGAAGTCGCTCTCGAGCCCGATGAGGAACAGGAGGAAGATCGCCCCCAGGGCGGCAAACGTCTCGACGAAGATGGGGTCGAACACGAAGATGCCGTACTGCCCCAGGAGGCTCGGGGCGAGCAGGATGCCGATGACGATCTCCCCGATGAGGGTGGACTGATGGAACCGCTTGCTGAACAGGTGGCTCACGACGCCCAGCGTGAGGAGGATGGTGAGCTGCTCGTAGATCGCGGTCGGGCCTACGGCCATTGCCAAGGGAACGGCGTGAGGGTATTAAATCGCTCAGTGGGGAATCCAGTTCGCGGCCACGCGACGGGGCGGCGTGCGACGCTTCACGCGGAGCGGCGCGACCTCTGACGGCGGACCTCGTCCTCCGTCACGATCACGCTCAGATGGAAGACCTCGTTGTCCATCCGGTCGTATCGCACGCTCCGACCCTCGGAGAGGATCTTGTGGTACTGGATCCGCATGTTCCCCCGAGAGGCGAAGTGAGCTTGGGAATATCAAGGCCCGAGGCACGGTTCTCGGGTACGATACGTGATAACGTGCGTTCGAGGCGAAGCGGCGGCGCAGCGCTCCGCGTGACGTGCGGAACAGAAAAAGGAAGGGATGGGATAAAGGGGAAAGGGGGGGAAGGTTCACTGGCCGAGCAGGTCGAGGCCGTTCCAGTCGCCGCCGAAGTCCTTGACCTGGCCCGTGGCCAGCTGGAACCGCGCGCGCAGCCTTCCGTTCTCGAAGAAGATGTACGCGTTGCGCAGGCAGGAGGTGTAGAGGTTCTTCCTCTTGCCTTTCTGCGTCAGGATCCGCTCGACGCACTCGATGAGTCCGACCTCTTCGAGGATGCGAATCTTGCGGTAGCACGCCGCAATCGGGATGCCGTATCGCTGGCTGATCTCCTGGGCGCTGATCTTCCGCTTGTACGTCGCCAAGAGGATCTTGGCGCTGTACTCGTCGGTCAAAAGCTGCGACGCCTCGAGGGGCGAGAGCAGCTTCGATGCGCCCTGGATGTCGTCGAAGTTCCCGGTGTTGTCCTCCAAGGTTCAACCCCGCATCCGTTGTGGGGGTTCGATGCGGGTCCAGGATATTTAAGCTATCGGCCGTGATTATCAGACAGGGAACCTGTTTCGCGCGTTGATTATCACGCGCGCGGAAAACGCGCCCGCGCGGGCGCGCGACCCCTCACGAGCCGTTGGCCGAGTTCAGCTCGATCCACTTTCCGTTGATGTCCTTGTCGATGTCGAACTCGAACTTCACCTTGAACACGCCGTTCTCGTACACGAGATGGGCCGACTTGAGGAGGGAGCGGTACAACTTCATCGTCTTGCCCTTGGGCGTCGTGACGATCTCGGCGACCTTCAGGAAGCCCGCGGACTCCAACTCGTGGATCTTGCGGTAGCAGGCCGCGATGGGGATGTCATAGCGGTCCGAGATCTCCTGCACGGAACGCGGGACGTCCTGCGTCGCGACCAGGATGCGTTCCGCGTACTCATCCGTGAGCAACCGCGAAACGTCCTTTTCCCTCATTGGCCGTCGATTCGGCGACCATATTAACCACATTTCTATCCGGTTCTCGAATTTGATACTGCAGCACGCCCGCGCGCGGGAGCGCGGCGCGGCACGGGCGGAGCCGCGACGGCCCGCCGTCCGAGGGCGTCCGGACTCACACGATGGGCCGGAGAATCGCCTCGGGTACGCCGCCGCTCCAGTCCCAGGAAACCGCGAACAGCTCCGTGTAGGGCTTCTCGCCGTACAGCACCACGGTCCCGTTCAGGCTCTCGAGATGGATCACGGAGCTGGCCAAGTTGGCCAGCTTCGCCGCGGAGGCGCTCTGGGGCGTCACGAGTCCGACGAAGGCATCGTGGGACCGGCGCACGGTCGCCAGGACCCCGGACATCTGCTCCAGGACCTTCTCCCCGTACACGGACTCCAGCGTGTCGAACGCCATGAGGGCGAGGAAGGGACGGCCGGACTTGGGCAGGTGGTACTCCACGTTGGACCACTTCAGGTCGTTGTCGACGTTCGTGCCTTCCATGTGGAGCGCGTTTCGGGAGACCTCGCCGCTCCCCAGGGTGACGGACTCGAACACCTGGACGTGGGACTCGAAGGCGCCCGGAGGGAGGTGGGGGCTGACGAGTTCCCGCAGGAACTCCGCGCTCCCTTTCCGCGGCGGCACGTGGGCCACCCCGCGGCCCTGGGCGACGAAGTTGCAGATCATCGCGGTCCGGAGCCAGTCCACGTAGTCCGCAGGGACCAGGTTGGACACCTGGAAGGCGACGATGCGTCCGCGGTGGAGTCCGCCCAGGAGCTGGTCCAAGCTCCGGATGCCCGTGCTCACGACGTCCTTGGATGGGTCCGCGACGGCCTTCCAGGGCCGTGGCGCCGTGGTCTTCGCGCCCTCCTTGGCCGCGAAGGCCTCCAGCCGGCCGCCGTCCAGCGTGTAGAGGTACTTGTGCTGGCCGACCTGTTGCCCGCGGAGCTTCTCGATGGTCATCACACGTAGGCGGCGACCCTGGTGCTCCGTCGAGGACAGGTTGAGCACGCCGTCACCGAGGTAGTCCAGGCGCGTTTCCCCGCTTCCCTCCAGGACGTAGACCACGCTCTGCTTGCTGCCCTCCACGAGGTCCCGCTGGAGGACGTTGATCAGCTTGGACGCCGCGATCCCGTAGTGCTCCGCCAGGGCGTCGACGGAGTCGATCAGGACGAGGGAGCGCTTGGGCATCCGACCATCCACGAAGTCGTAGGCGGCCTCGATCTCGGGAAGGTCGAAGCCGATGGACATCTCGATGTAACCGTCCTTCACGTCGGCTCCGGCCACGGACTTCGCACCCTCGTCCTCGCTCTCTTCGCCTGCCTGGATCTTCCCCTCGAGCTGGTCCAGGGCCAGCCGGAGCACCTTGGTCGTCGCGGATACGGGCTTGGGGGCCGTCTGGAGGATCGCGGGCCGGAGCCGCTCCCGCAGCCAGGGGAACTGGTTGAACAGGGACTCGTCGGAGACGCGGGAGCTGAGGTAGTGGGAGTCGGCCACCTCGCCGAGCTCCTCGGTGAGCTGGAGGGCGAACGTCGTCTTGCCCGTGCCGGCCTGCCCCTTGACGATCAGGGAATGACCCCCGGGCTGATTGAAGAACTCGATGACGTCCTTCGGGATCTTTCCCGACCTCGCCATGACCGTGCCTCGGCCGCAAGAGCGGGTGTGTCTATAGAAAGGTTTCCTCCCCTTTGCTCGTCCCTGAGTGCCACGGTTGATTGCGCGGCGCGGGGGAGGCGCGGAGGTCGCGGATCCCATGCGTCGCGCGCGAAACTATAAAGACGGTCCGAGGGCTGGGCGCCGTGTGACCAACGACGAGGTCGCGATCCTCCTGCACGAGATCGGGGACATGCTGGACATCCTCGGCGAGGACCGCTTCCGCGTGGTTTCCTACCACCGCGCGGCTCGGGCCGTCGAGGGCCTGACCGCGGACGTCGGGGACCTCGTCCGGGACGGGAAGCTGGGGGACATCCCGGGCGTGGGGACCGCGATCGCCGAGAAGATCACGGAGTACGTGACCACGGGCCGCCTCGGGTACCACGAGGAGCTCAAGGCGCGCTTCCCGCCCGGCGTCCTCGACCTGCTCCAAGTGCGCGGGATCGGGCCCAAGAAGGTCCAGATCCTCTGGCAGCAACTCGGCATCACGGATCTCGCGGGACTGGAAGAGGCCGCGAAGCATCACCGCCTCCGTCGAATCAAGGGCTTCGGGGAGAAGACGGAGGCGAACCTCCTCAAGGCGATCGAGACGTACCGCCAGGGCCAAGCCCGCGCCCTGATCTGGGACGCGGCGCAGCTCGTGGATGCCATCCGGGCCCACCTGGAGTCCCGCGCACCCATCACCCGGCTGGAGGCCGCAGGCAGCTTCCGCCGGATGCGCGAGACCGTGGGCGACGTGGACATCCTCGTGACCACGCGGGACGTGAAGGCCGCGATGCGCGCTTTCACCGCATTTCCCGCGGTGAAGCAGGTGTACTCCGAGGGGGAGATCAAGTCAAGCGTGCTCGTCGAGTACGACGCGTACACGGGAGGGAAGCGCCTGCTCCAGGTGGACCTGGAGATCCTCGACGCGGACAGCTGGGGCGCGGGGCTCCAGTACTTCAC
>DUJI01000034.1 GCA_013329855.1 Thermoplasmata archaeon
CGCCCAGGCCCAGCGCCAGCACGAGGAGACGACCACGTTCCGCACGGAAGTCGACGTGCCGTCGGACCGGATCCGGCTCGGCATCCCCTTCGCCTTCGAGATTCCCATCTCGGGGGACGTGCAGTCTGCGTACCGCGGGACGTACTCGTACTACAGCTACATGCTCCAGATCGGGCTGGACATCGCCTGGGGCTTCGACCTGGTCGCCCAGACGCCGATCGTCATCGTGCGCTGAGGGGACCGTGGAGCGGGATTCGGCGAGCCGAACAAGTTAACCTTGTTTAAGGTTGCATTCCGGACACGCTATCCTTTTGGCCCGCGGCGTCCTCCGCCTTCCCATGGCCCGCCGCGCGCTGCTCGCCGACGGCGAGATCCGGGAGCGCCTGCGGGAGGTCCCGCGATGGAAGCGGAAGGGGAACGCGATCACCGGCACGTGGACCTTCGAGGACTTCCCGCACGCCCTCGCGTTCATCAACCGGGTTGGGGAGCTCGCGGAAGCCGCCAACCACCATCCGGATATCTACAACTCCTGGGCCACGGTCCGTCTCCGCCTGACGACCCACGACGCCGGAGGTCTGACGGCCCGGGATTTCGATCTCGCCCGACGAATCGATGCGCTCGGGTGAGGATGTCCAGGTCCGGCGGTCATTTCCAACTCCGAGAATAATCTTTAGGCCCCCCTAATCGCCGGTGTCCCTTCGACCATCGTACAACAACGCTTTAAATCCAAGCCCTCAGTGTCTCGGCAAACCTGCGGAGGCAGACGCATGCGGAAGGCCACAATGATTGCGACAACCCTCATCGCCGTGCTAGCCCTGTCCGTAGGAGCCTTCGCCTATCCTGCGGTGGTCGGGACCCATCCCCTCTCCGCGGTCCACTCCGGTTCGCCGGTGACCGCGACCCATCCCAAGACGGGCGACAACTCCACAGACAACGGAACGAGCGATAACGAGACCGGGGACCACCAGACCGCGCCTGTCGGGAACGAGACGGACAACGAGACGGCCGACAACGAGACCGCCCCGGTTCCGCCCATGCCCGAGGCCAACGAGACGGAGAACGAGACGGACATGAGCAACATCTCCGTGGAGCACAACGTCACGGTGACCCAGGAGGACAACACGACCTGGGTGAACGGGACGATCATGGTCGACAACGGCACCGCGACCCTCGTGGACTTCACGTTCGCACTCGTGGTCCATGACAACGGGACGGCCAACGTGACCATCAACGACACCACCATGGTTGGGTCGGAACTGATCACGGTCCACGGCTTTGCCGTCTACTCGGCCGATCGCCACGTGCTCGAAGTCTTCGGCGTGGCTCGGGGCGCCCAGAACAGCACGGTACTGTGGGAGCGGACGTTCGCCTTCGAGGCGCCGTCCGACTGCTCCTACGGGGCTTAGAACCTCTCTTCAATCCCCCCGGAATCGGGGGGGAGAGGGCCGCCTTCTCCGGAGGCGGCCCTTCACAGACTTTTCTCCAACAGCTCCGCGATGTCGGCGCGGGCCAAGTCCTCGCGGTTCTTCGTCTTCGCCGCGTCGTCGAACATGATCAGGCAATACGGGCACGCGGAGGCCACCGTCTTCGCGCCCGTCTCCGCGATGTGGTCGAGGCGACGGTGGTTTACCTTCTCGCCCACCTTCTCCTCCATCCACATTCGCGCGCCGCCGGCCCCGCAGCAGAACCCCTTGTCGCGGCACATCTTCATCTCCACGGTCTTCACGCCGGGGAGGCGCATCAGGACGTCACGCGGCTCCTCGTACACCTTGTTGTACCGCCCGAGGTAGCACGCGTCGTGGAAGGTCAGGAAGTCCTGGACCTCCTTCGTGGGCCTGAGCTTCCCTTCCCGCAGGAGCTCGTCCAGGAAGACGGAATGGTGCACGACCTCGTAGTTGCCGCCGAAGTCCGGATACTCGTTCTTCAGCGTGTTGAAGCAGTGGGGGCACGCGGTGACGATCTTCTTCACCGCATACCGGTTCAGCGTCTCCACGTTCGCCTTGATCATCATCTGCGCGCGGAACTCGTCGCCGAGCCGTCGTGCGGGGTCCCCCGTGCACTTCTCCTCGGAGCCCAGGATGGCGAACTTGACGCCCGCCTTCTGCAGGAGGCGGGAGAAGGACTGGGCCACCCTCTTGTTGCGGTCGTCGAAGGAGGCCGCGCAGCCGACCCAGTAGAGGACGTCCACCGTCTCCCCCGCCGCGACGACCTCGGACAGCGTCCGGACCCCGACCTCCGCGGCCCAGTTCCCGCGCTGGTCCCATCCGATGCCCCACGGGTTGAAGTTCGTCTCGATGTTCCGGAGCATGCCCTGGGTCTCCTCGGGCATCTTCCCGATCTCTAGGACGAAATTCCGGCGCAGCTCGACGATGAGCGGGACGTGGCGGATGGAGACGGGGCACTCCTGCATGCACGCCATGCACGTGGTGCAGTCGAACAGCTCCTCGTATCCGACGTAGTCCGGGAGGGGTTCGCCCAGGGGCTTCTTCCGCGCCTCCTTCAGCATGGCGTCCTTCAGGTCGAGGACCACATGCATGGGGTCGAGCGGCTTCCCCGTGGCCCACGCGGGGCACACGGACGTGCACCGGCCGCAGATCGTACACGCGTCCAGCTGGAGGCGGTCGAACCAGGAGAATGCCCGGGTCGAGGCGGCCCCGAGCATGGGCTGCGCCACGCCCTCCTGCATGACCACGTCGATGTCGAAGTCCTTGGGCAGATGTCCATAGGGCTCCGCGTTCTCGTAGAACGTCCGTGCGGGGCTGAAGAGGAAGTGGCTCGCCTTGGTCCAGGGAAGGGTCGCGAGGAGGAAGGACCACGTGCCCGCGTGGAACCACCACAAGGCGCCGTACGCCCACGCGAGGGCGGGAACCGGGGTGATCGTGACGCCCGTCGCGGTGGCCGTGATCGTGGCCAGGCTCGAGTTCACCCCGACCGCGCGGAGGACCAGGGACAGGGAGTACCCGAAGAACGACCACTCCTCCCACTGGGGCTGGAGGACGGCGAGCCGGATCGCCTCCAGGAGGTAACCCTGCAGGATGAGGAGGAACAGGATCCCCGGCAGGAACAGGTCCGGGCGTTCGTTCCGCAGGTACTTGGGCCGCTGCACGAGGCGGCGGAAGAACACCAACCCCAGCCCGACGAGGAAGGCGAGGCCCATGAAGTCGAGGGCCGCCTTGAAGATCAGGTAGGGATTTCCGCGCAAGATGTCCAGGTTCACGTGGGAGAGGACGTCCATGTTCAGGGCGACCAACGTCGTCCCGATCGCGAGGGCGATGAACCCCGTGTACATCAGGAGATGCATGACGCCCGCGTAGCGACGCCGGGCGACCTTCTTCTGGAACAGGGCGATGACGAGGAGCCGGTTGAGGTGGAGCCAAAGGGAGGCGCCCGTGGATCCGGCGGGACCCGCCTTCCAGGTCCTCCACCGGGACCACAGGCCATAGGCCAGGACGAGGAGCGCGATGCCCGTGACCGCGTAGAGAACCAGCGCGGTCCACTCGGGCAGGAAGTTCAGGTTCGTCCGGCAGGGGACGCTCCCGGTCGGGTCGCAGGCGGGCAGCGGCACTCCCAACTCCTCCCGTGGGTCCCGGGCCCCTCGAGGCCCTTCGCGGCGGACCGCGTGCCGATGGCCGAGACGCTATTTAACCCCGCGCGGGACGTGCTACCAGGAGGATCTTCCGCCGATCCGGAGTCACGGGCTCCCGGCCCCATCCGCCGTGCAGGGCCCCCACGTTCCACCCCGCGGACTCGAGCAGGGCGGTCGCCTCGTGGGGCGAGGCGAGCCGGAGGCGGGCAGAGGAGGTGCCGCGGAACCGGAGGTCCTCGCCGCTCCGGTGGTAGAACTTCCAAGTGAGTTGGAGTACGCCGGTCACCGCATCGAACCTCCGGAACTCATGCTGCTCGATGTCGCCGATCACATGGTACGCGAACGGCCGCGGTCGGGCGGCGAAGAAGTCCCGGTGGAGGAGGTCCACGGCGAGCAACCCACCCGGGGCCAGGTGCCCACGCAGCCGACGCAGGAAGGCGACGTCCTCGCCCGGCGGATCGCGGCTGATGGCGTGGTCGAGGCAGAGGATGGCGTCGAAGCGCTCCGCCGCGGGAAGGTCGGGGAGTCTGGCCAGGACCGCGGTCCGGTATTCGAGGCGGTCCGCCAGCCTCCGGGCCAGCCGTTTCCGAAGGGCCGCGATGGCCACCTCGTTCGGGTCCACGGCGGTCACGCGGAAGCCGTGCTCGGCCAGGCCGCGCGCCCGGCGTCCGAGGCCGCAGGGCGCGTCGAGCAATCGCGCTCCGGAGCCCACGCCGGAATCCCGGAGGAAGCGGGCGATTTCCTCGACCTCCGCCTCACCCGGGCGCGGGGCCACGTCACTTCCTCCCGATGACCAGGAGAGCGGAGAGGTCGAACGACGCGGGCTCCATCCGGTATCCGCCGAACGCCCCCTCGACGTGCCATCCCGCGCGCTCGAAGAGAGACCGCAGCTCGTGTAGGCTGTAGACGCGATGCTCCAGGGCAATCGTCGCGATGCCCTCCAGGTCTTCGCCCTTCTTGCGGAAGAACCGCCAGCGGTTCCGCATCCACGAGGCATCGAGGTCGAGGTGGCGGTCTTCGATGTGCACCAAGTCGCCGAACTCCTCGAAGCCCTGGGGGTCGAAGTGGCGCACAAGCCAGTCGCGGTTGACGGCGTAGAGGACCATGAGGCCCCCGGGCCGCACGAGGTTCCGGTACCCCTCCAGGACCGCGACGTCCGTCTCCTCCCCGTAGTAGCCCAGGGAGGTCCACAGGTTCAACGCGGCGTCGAACGGGCGTTCGTCCTGGGAAACGGCATGCTCCAGGTCCCGCATGTCGCCCACGCGGAACCGCGCGCGGTCCGCGACGCCCTCGCCCTCCGCGAGGTCCTGCGCGCGCCGCACGTAGGCGGGAGCGAGGTCGAGACCGAGGACCCGGTAGCCCAGCTTGGCGAGCCGCGTGGAGTGCCGGCCGATGCCGCAGGGCACGTCCAGGATTCGGCCCCCCTCGGGCACCCCGAAGCGGTCGAGGACGACCTTCAGATCGCGGGCCTGCTCCTCCCCCGCGGCCCAGCCGAGCTCGTGGATTCGGAGGAAGATCTCGTCGTGGCCGACGAAGAGGTCCTCCGTCCAGTGGCCGCCGGCCATGAAGGGGCGAAGCCCGGCGGCCGTATAAGCCGATGCCGCCGCGGGCTACGCCTTCGGCTTGGGGAAGGGCCGGACCATCCCGCTCGGATCCTGTTCTCGGATTCGGCGGACCACGGCCGCGAGATCCTCGGACCCGTACGCCTCGTCGTACGCGGCCGGAGGCAGCGCCGGGATCCGTTCCGACGGCGCGACCACGACGAGCACGATCTCGGGAGAATGCCGGTCCAGGAAGGCCGCCAGGAGTTCCAGGCGCCCCCGCTCGGGTCCCGCTGCCTCGAGCGGCTCGATGAGGAACACGATGGGTCCGCGGCGCGCGACAAGGGCCGGGTCGTACTGTGCCGCGTCCCCCGAGGCGCGCCGCACGCGGAAGTGCAGGGAGCGGTGCTCGTGGGGCACGTCCTGGGCACGCATCTCGGCGCACAGGGCCGATTCGAGTCCGGACCGGGA
>DUJI01000052.1 GCA_013329855.1 Thermoplasmata archaeon
GGAGAAGGAGCTCGCCATGCTGGGCCGCGCCGTGCAGAGCCAGGACCGGCACAAGATCGCGATCTTCGGGGGCGTGAAGGCGGACGACTCCATCGCGGTGTCCAAGCACATGCTCGAGAAGGGCATCGTGGACAAGGTGCTGACCACGGGCGGCGTGGCCAACATGTTCCTCCAGGCGGGCGGGTTCGACCCCGGCACGCCCACGACCGACTTCATGAAGAAGGAGGTCGAGGAGTACGAGACCTACGTCGCCCAGTGCAAGGAGCTCCTCACCACGTTCCGGGACCGGATCCTCATGCCCATGGACGTCGTCGTGAACGACGGCGGGAAGCGCAAGCCGCTCAGCGTCCAGGACCTGCCGTCCAACCTGCCCGTCCAGGACATCGGTCTCGACACGATCGCCCGCTACATCGAGGAAATCGAGGCCGCGAAGACGATCTTCTTCAACGGCCCCGCGGGCGTCTTCGAGAAGGAGGAGTTCTCCATCGGGACCCGCGAGCTCTTGTCCGCGTTGGCGGAGTCCGACGCGTTCACGGTGGCCGGAGGCGGGCACACCGTGGCGGCCATCGAGCAGTACGGGCTCCAGGGCGAGCTGGACCATGTCAGCACGGGAGGGGGCGCCCTGATCAACTTCCTGGCGGGCAAGGAGCTCCCCTTGGTCGCGGCGCTCGAACGTTCGTACAAGAAGTTCTCCGCGAAGAAGGAATGAGCTCGGTCCGAGGGTTCAAGTAGCGGGCCGATGGTGGCTCTGCCCATGCCGTTCGCGGGGCTGCGGAAGCCGCAGGACTGGGGCATCGAGCCGGTGCCTCGGGAGCAGCGCAACCTGCGTGCGGTCGACCTGGGCGTGCTCTGGTTCAACCTGGGTGTCGGGCTCCTCGTCCTGTATGCGGGCACCTTCATCACGGGGTACGGCTTCGGCCTCGTGCCCCTTCTCGCTATCGTCGTCGCGGGCTCCCTCATCGGGAGCGTGCTCCTGGCGGGCGCGGGTACCCTCGGAACGCGCTACGGCGTGCCCACCATGGTCAGCCTCCGTCCCATCTTCGGGCGGCGCGGTTCCTTCGCACCGACCCTCCTCAACGCGGTGCAGCTCTTCGGCTGGACGGCCCTGGAAATCTGGGTCATGTCCGTCGCCGCCGGCGCGCTATCGGGTCCCTTCCTGGGCGCGTTCACCGGGGCGTTCTGGGTCGTTCTCTTCGGCGCCTTCTGCGGGCTTCTCGCCTGGGGCGGCCCCATGGTTGTGGTCAAGGACTGGCTCGAGCGGATCGGCCTGTGGCTCGTGCTGCTGGGCGCCGGATGGATCACGTTCCGACTGGCCACGACCCCGGCGGCCGTGGCCGCGCCGCTCTGGGGAGGCGACTGGACCAAGGCGGGTCTCGGCCTCGACTTGGTCATCGCGATGCCCATCTCTTGGTGGCCCCTCGTAGCGGACTACAACCGGTTCGCGGAGTCCAACCGGAAGGCCTTCCTCGGGACGACGGTCGGGTACGTGGCGGCGAACACCTGGTTCTACCTACTCGGCGCGGTCATGGTCCTTGTCCTGGGACTGACGAACGCGAGCGATGTGTTCGCGGCGGCCATCGTGACCGTGTACGGTGCCCTGGCGCTGATCGCCATCCTGGCGGACGAGACGGACAACGGGTTCGCGAACATCTACTCCACGAGCGTGTCGATCCAGAACGTCCGCCCCGAGGCCACGCTCCATCGGCTCGTGCCCCTCGTGACCACGGCGGGGCTCGCCGTGGCCGCGTTGCTCACCGCGTTGCCCCAGGCGAGCGTCCTCGTGTACCAGCCCTTCCTCTACTTCATCGGCGGCGTCTTCGTTCCCATGTTGGGCGTGGTCCTCGCGGACGTCTACGTGGTACGGCGGTCCGGGTACGACGTGGAGGAGTTCCGGAGCGGCGGGACGCGGCCCGCGCTGCCCGCATTCATGGCGTGGATCCTAGGAATGGCCACGTACTTCCCCATCTACCTCGTGAACTCCGGATACCTGGCCCTGGACCTGGGCGGACTGAATCTCCTGGGAGCGAGCGTGCCCTCCTTCGCGATCGCCGCAGGAGTCTACGTGGCCGCCACCCGATGGCTCGTTCCTTCGGACGAGCGGACACCCGCCTGACGCCTTGTCTCCGGCGCCGGATGCGGCGAGGGCGCGAGGATGAGCGGAAGCCGCCGGAGGGCTTCGATCCCCCGACCTGCAGTTTACGAAACTGCCGCTCTGCCGGGCTGAGCTACGGCGGCGCAACTCGCGCTGAAAGGTTCCTGCGTCATAAAGATTCCGTGGACGGGTCGGCCCCGGCGAGACCGTGAAGTTACCGGTTGATAGGACTTAATCGACTCCTTCGCCACTCGGCCGCTCGCTCGACGAGCCTTCTGACCCTTCCCTCCTGAGGAAGCCCCAGCTCGAGGCCCGCCCGCTCCGCCCATGTCCACGCGCGACCGTGCGTGTTCACGACGTTCACGTGGACCCACCAACCCCGGAGGAGGTCCGCGGCCGAGGCGTCCGAGGCGAAGCCGTTCATGTGCCGGACCCAGTCCTTCAGCTCCCGCACTTCCTGCTCCGCCGGATTGTTGTTGTGCTCCACGCCATGCCGGCGTGACGCAATCGGAACGCCGTGGACCATCCGCACCTCCCGATGCCTCAGTCCGAGGACACGTTGATAGGCCCGCTCGAAGGCCCATTCCCCGTCGCTCACGATCCGCTCCGGCAAGGCGCGCGCCCGGTCCTTCGCGGCCCTCAGCAGGGCGACGGCGTGCCGCTCGGATCGATCCTTCGAGTACCGGACCGCGAGGAGGATCGGCCGGCCTCGAGGCCCGCGTCCCAGTAGGAGCCAGACGTACCGGAGCTCCTTCCCGAGCTTGACGACCGCGATGTCCTCGTGCCATCGCCTCCCGCCTTCGACCTTGTCCTCGGCCATCCCCGCCTCCAGGCAGTCCGCGAGGAGTCGCGAGTAGCCCCGGACCCAGTCCAGGACCGTCCGCCCGCTCGCCCGGATCGACCAGGCGACGCGCAGGTGCCTCGCGATCCCTTCCCCGCTCGTCCCCCGGAAGAACAGGTCCCAGGCCGCGCAGATCGCGTCCGGATCCACCCGCTTGCGGAGGAAGCCGTCGTCCTCCACGAAGGTGCGTCCGCACGTCGTGCACCGCCACCGCTGCTTCGGTCCCCCGAGGTTGTACCGCCAGCCCCACCGCCAGGGGCCGGCGGACCCACAGAATCTACATACTACGTCGTCCCATCCCTTCTCTCGACCCAAGGCGTCCACCTCCGGACGCTTGTGCAAATCCCGAAGGGGGCGCCGAGGGTCTCAATTTTCCGAAGAAGCCCTACCAACCGACAACTTCAGAGTCTCGGGCGGACCGCCGGCGCACGCAGGAGGGCGGACACCCCTGTGCCGTCGACCGGCAAGGGAAAAAGGACGGCCGGACGACGGGTCCGGCCGCATGTCGTTTGGAGGGATGCTCACCGTGAGACCCCCGCAGCCGAGGCCCTCGCGCTCGTGAGGGATGCCCGCCGGTCCGCCGCGAAGCCCGTCACGGCGCCCCAGATGCCGCCGTAGACGAGGTGGGCGAGGAACCACGCCGCCACGAGGGACGGCAGGGTCGATTGGAGCATCATCATGAGCTCCGCCTGGGTCGGCATCATGCCGTTCATGGGCATGGCCATCATCACCGTCTCCATGGCGGGGATCATCAGGACGAACATCAGGGGCAGCCCCCACACGAGCCAGACGACGAACCCCGCGAGGAGCCCGATGCCCGTGCCGTTCTTCGCGTTCGTGATTGCGAGGCGACCGCCGACGCGGCTTCGCACCAGGAGGGTGAACCCCGCGAGGACCACGCCGATGACGATCGCCGCGATGAGGTGGATGAGGAGCCCGCCGACGGTCGTCGCCATGTTCGAGGGCGCTCCGCCGAAGACGGCGACCCCGAGGGAGCAGACGACGGCGATTCCGCTGCCGAGCAGCGCCTGTCCGGCAATCATCATGACGAGGGCCATGCCAATCCCCCCGAGGAACCCGGCCAGCGCCCCCCACCGAAGGTACGCCCCTCGGTCGACCGCCGGAGGCCAAAGCGGTCGGGCCCTCATGGGGTGTGCCTTGGCCGCGTGGGTCATCAACTGAGCTTTCGTCTCGAACGTCCCGCCGCAAGTCGAACACGTCTCTGGCATCGATTCCTCTCCTGCCCGTCGTTTCCTCCGCCGGGCTGGACACTTGACATCCTTGCCCGCGCAAGAACCATGCCTCGAACCGTTCGAGCTCGGCTTCCTCCCTCCAATCGGAGTCGCCTCCGCCCGGTCCTCGGCCCCGCCGGTCTCCGAAGGAACGCGCGCCGCGCGAACCTTCCGGCGAGGGGGTTAGACGCGAAGTTCAACCCATGGACGCACCGTCTAAGTACCTCCGGGGCGGTCCCCATCGCATGCGCGTCCTTCACATCGCCACGGTGGGCGAGGACATCACGCCGGTCCTCGTCGGACTGCGGGAGCTCCCCGTCTCCAAGCTCATCCTGCTTTACACGGAGGATGCGAAACCGCTCGTGGAGGACCTGAGGGAGCGGCTTTCCGGCGTCCTGATCCCCGTTGAAGCCCGACTCGTCGAGGGAGACCCGATTACGCAGGTCATGAAGATGGCGGGGGACATCCTCCAGAAGGAAGGGCACAAGTTCGACGAGGTCTTCTTCAACGTCTCCAGCGGGTCGAAGATGCTGTCCTGCGCGGGCCTCTCGAGCGCGTTCGTGTACGGAATCAAGGCCATCGGGACGACGAAGGAGGGCATCTTCCACTTCCCCGTGCTGAAGTTCAGCTACACGGAGATCATCAGCGAGCCCAAGTTCGCCATCCTCCGCGCCCTGCGGGACGCGGGCGGCTCGGTGCCCTCCCTTGCGGACCTCGAGGCGAAGGTCGAGGTCGACAAGAGCCT
>DUJI01000166.1 GCA_013329855.1 Thermoplasmata archaeon
GCCTACATCTCTCGGGCGGGGAGAAGCGCAAGCTGGGGATCGCGATGTCCCTCGTCGGCGAGCCGGACCTCCTGTTCCTGGACGAACCGACCACGGGACTGGACCCCAAGGCCCGGCGCGACCTTTGGGGCCTCATCCTCCGGGTCCGGAAGGCCGGCCGGACCGTCCTCCTGACCACGCACTACCTGGACGAGGCGGAGCACCTCGCGGACGAGGTGGGCATCATGCACAAGGGGAAGCTCGTGGCGGGCGGAAGGCCCGAGGACCTCATCGCGCGCCTCGGGAGCCAGACGACCATCGTCCTCGGCGGAGCGGGCGCCGCCGGGCTCCAGGAGGTGCAGCGGCGCGGGATTCACGCCGTGCTCCGGGAGAACGATGTCCTCGTGCGGGTCTCCGACCCCACGGAGATGCGGATCGTCCTCGCCAAGCTGGCGGCCATCGAGATCCCGCTGAAGGACATGTACACGGTCCGCGGCAGTCTCGAGGACGTGTTCCTCTCCTTGGTGGGCGCGCGGATGGAGGAGGGGGTGCTCAACCCATGAACCGGATCCTGGCGGACCTCCTCTCGTTCGGCCGGCAGTACATGCGGTCTCGGGTGGGGGCGTTCTTCACCTTCATCTTCCCCATCCTCCTCATCCTCCTGTTCGGGGCCATCTTCACCCAGGGAGGGTCGGGCGCGTTCACCCTGACGACCCAGGACATCGACAACACGACGCTGAGCCACGCGTACATCGACGCCCTCAACAACACGGGCCTCGTGCACATCTCCCTGATTCCGAACAACGTGAACCTCGAGACGTACATCCGCGACAACAGCCTGACCGTCGCGCTGCGAATCCCCTGGGCCTTCGAGCAGGATGTGATCGCCTGCCGGGCGTCACCGACCCACTGCCATGTGAACCTCACCCTGTATGGAGACCCGTCGAAGTCCACGTTCGGCAGCGCCCAGGGGCTGCTGCAGGCGGTCGCCCAGCAGATGAACTTCCAGCTCGCCAACGCGAGCGCGGTCGTGGGCGTGGACGTGAAGTCCGTGGCCTCGTCCCAATACTCCTACATGGACTACTTCCTCCCCGGGATTGTCGGCATGACCGTGATGACCACGTCCATGTACAGCATGACCTCCATCTGCGGGGAGTACCGGACGCGTCGCTACTTCAAGCTCCTCGCGACGACGACCCTGCGGAAGTACGAGTGGCTGACGTCGAAGATCCTCTGGTACATCCTCTCCCTGGTCCTCTCCCTGTTCGTGACCGTGGCCGTGGGGATGCTCGTGTGGGACGTCCATGTGGTCATCGATCCCATTGCCTTGGCGTTCATCGCGGTGGGTGCCTTGCTCTTCACGAGCCTGGGCATGCTCTTCGGGACCGTGGTCCGGGATCCGGAGTCCGGCGTGGCCGTCGCCAACGCGATCGGGTTCCCCATGATGTTCCTCTCAGGGAGCTTCTGGCCCCTGGAGCAGATGCCCTCGTACCTCCAAACCGTGTCCAAGGCCCTCCCCCTGACCTACCTGAACACGGGACTCCGGGACACGATGGTCTTCGGCAACACGGGAAGCGCCCTGCTCAACCTGGCCATCGTCAGCGCCTTGGCCGCGGCCCTCTTCCTCCTCGCGGCGAAGCTCGTCTCCTGGAAGGAGCGCTAGGTCAGCGCCACTTCTCGATCTTCCGCGCGAGCCGGTCGCGGGTCGCCACGCCGGGGAACCGCTCCACCACCTTCCCGTTCCGGAACAGCAGGTAGGTGGGGATGGACCGCACGGCGAAGCGTTCCGCGAGCGCCCGCTCCGCCTCCGTGTCCACCTTCCCGAAGGCGATGTCGGTGTACTCCCGGGCCAGGGAGCGGATCACAGGCGCCATGGCGCGGCATGGGCGGCACCAGGAGGCCCAGAAGTCGACGAACGCGAGGCGCGACCCCTCCACGAAGTCGTCGAAGCTCCCTTCGCGGAGGTCCGAGATGGTGCCCCCCACGATGCGGTTCAGGCGGTCGAGCAGCGGCATCCGAGCGACCACGCGGCCGGTCCGGTAAATGGGTTTCGTACGGAGAATCGGGTCGGGGTCCCCAGGGTGATGTCCCGGATGAGGCCCGCCGGGGCACACAAGCCTAATGTAGGTGAACCGAAATCGGGACGCCCGGGTTGACCATGAAGCGACCGAACCTCCGGTCCCTGGGCGTCGTGCTGTTCATCATCGTCGGCGCGGTTTCCGCCGTGCTGGGATGCCCTTTCTTCCGGAATCCGGAGAACTACGCGACCGCGGGCGGGATGATGGCGTATCTGAAGTACGTCGTCGACGTGCACAAGAAGCACTGAGCTCCGCGGACGGAATCGTCGCCCGGACGCCCGCGGGCGTCAGGGGCCCTGCAGGAACTGCCGCGCGGCCGCCGCCAAACGGGAGGGCAGCCGCGGAATGTTGGCCAGGATTTCGGGAGATTCCGGATCCTCGAGGTCCATCGGGAGGAGACCTTCCTTCCGGGCCATGCGGCTGAGATCGGCCTGGCCGCCATCCTCCGAGGAGGCCAAGGAGGCAATGGCACGCTGGAGGCTGGAGGAGACGGCGCGGTCGTCCAGAACGCGCCGAAGTTCGGTCGCGGCCTCCGATTCGGGCACTGCAGACAGATGAAGGGCCGCATACACGGCCCGGAGCGTCTCCTCGCCCTCGGACCGTCTCAGGATTGCGCCCAGGACCGAGGACCGCGTCTGCCGCGGGACCGCCGTGACCAGGGACCGATCCAGGAACACGGCGTAGACCAGGTGCATGACGTGGAGAATGGTGAGCCCCTCGCCCTCTACCAGGACGGCCGCCAGCGCGAGGAGGCGGTGAGGGGCGCGCGACTCCACCGCGATGACCTCCCCCTCGGTCCGCGGCAGCGGTAGCAGATCGAAGACGTGCTCAACGAGACTCCGCAGGACGGCCGGATGCAGGGTGGAGTCCGTGCTCAGCTCCTCGACGAACGCGCCGAAGGCACGGGGATCGCGGAGGCGCAGGACCAGGTCCTCGTCCGTGTCCTCCGGACTGCCGCCCCACCGGGGGAGGTGCTCCCGGGCGCGGGCCGCGAGGGATGCCGCGACCGCCCCGTCGCAGGGAAGCTCGGCCCGGAAGGCGTCCGCGAGGAGATCGGCCACGCGGTCCTCACACAGCCGCAAAGGCTTAGACCTTTCCGCAACGGACCCGGGTTTCGACGGCGGCTGCCACGCGGGACAACGTATATATCAAGGGATGTCTAGGCGCCGCCATGGCGTTCCAGAAAGCCCTCATGGAGTCCGAGGTGAGCGAGGGAAAGGTGCACAAGGCCCGGATCGGCAAGAAGGAGTTCGCTCTCGTCCGGAT
The DNA here is from genome assembly GCA_013329855.1 of Thermoplasmata archaeon. GTDB lineage: Archaea > Thermoplasmatota > Thermoplasmata > RBG-16-68-12 > RBG-16-68-12 > RBG-16-68-12 > RBG-16-68-12 sp8695u. The sequence continues at coordinate 3,324 of DUJI01000166.1, forward strand.
GGGCAGCGTGGTCTACTGCATCGACGGGCGCTGCACGCACGAGGGAGGCCCCCTGGGCGAGGGCACCCTGGAGAACGGCGAACTCGTCTGCCCGTTGCATGAGGGCCGTTTCGACTTCAAAACAGGCGCCGCCAATCCGGAGACGGACTGGGTCACGGACGTGAAGTCGTACAAGACGAAGGTCGAAGAAGGCTATGTCTGGATCGACTTCTAGACCCGCGGGGGCGGGTTGCGCGGTCCGTCCGGGAGCCCGCGGCCCTTTCCTCCCGGCGGGGTATTTCGGAAGCCTTCAAGAGGGGGCCTCGGGTTTCCCCGAGTGGGTGGCGACATGGTTTTCGTGCGTGACGTGATGACGAAGGAGGTCGTCGTCGCAGACCCGGACTGGACGGTCCTCGAGGCGGCGAAGCGGATGGCCACGAAGAAGATCGGCGGGCTCGTGGTCGTGAAGTCCGGTCGGCCCATCGGGCTCGTCACGGAGCGGGACATCCTTTGGAAGGTGACCGCGAAGGAGAAGAGCCCGACCAAGGTCTGCGTGCGGGACGTCATGGCCTCCCCCGTGGTCACCGTCAGTCCGCTCGCAACCCTACGCTCCGCGACACGCATCATGATCGAGCACAACGTGCGGCGCCTCGTGGTCACCCGCCTGGACGTCGTGGAGGGCATCGTCACGGCTCGCGACATCGTGGAAGGCTTCCTGGAAACTTGGGCACGGGAGCGCCGGAAGACCATCGCGAAGGGTTGAGCCGCTCGCTCAGGGGACGTCCTCGATCCGGATTCCCTGGGACCGCGCCCTCGCGCGCAGGTCGGCCCAGATCGACTCGGCGAGGTTGACCGTCTTGGCAAGGGAGGGATTGCGGTATCGGAGCGCCCAAACGGACTGGCCCACGGGACCGAAGCGTCGGGCCTCGATGAACGCGCGGCGACCCGTCCGCGGGACGTACCCTTCCAGGTCGAAGAGGAGCCCCATGGCACCGCCCGTGAACCAGACCGCCATCTCGCGCACCTCCTCCGCGTCACCTGCGGCCGCGGCGTCGCGGAGCTTGCCCAGATCCTCGTACGTGGCGAGGAGTGCCCCGCGGGCGGCCTTCCGGAACTGGGCCCGCGTCGGCCGCCGGGATCGCCCCTTCAGGGTCCCGAGCAGACCGCGGGGATCGTACAGGGGACGCATCGCCCGCCAACCGCCGAGGGCATCGTTGAGATCGGGACGGCTGCCCAGGACCTCCGCGCGCGCCTCGGCGGGCGTGTGCTGCAGGACGGTGACGAGGACTCCCTGGCGCACGTGGGTCCTGATCCGAGCCCGTTTGACGCGGACCACCACGAGCAGGTCGAGGTCCGAATGGTCCCGCTCCTCTCCGCGCGCCACGGAGCCGTAGACCCCGACGGCCACGAGGTTCCTCGCCTCCCGGCGACGGAGCTCGTTCGTGATTTCGCGGGCGAGGCGCAGCCGGCGGGAGGCGGGCACGGTACCCCAGATGGGGATCCTGGGGATGAGCCTTTCACCGACCTCCCCACCGCGGGTTTAAGGCCTGGACGAGCATGGGCCACCCCGAGGGATACGCATGCCCATGGAGTTTGGTTCCGTCGCAATCGTCGTCTCCGACGGGAAGGAGTCCGCGCAGTGGTTCAAGGAGAAACTCGGCTTCGAGATCCGGGACAACGAGGGCCACTGGATCACCGTGGCTCCCAAGGGGTCCAAGCTCGTGATCCATCTCTGCGAGGGGGACAAGCTCGAGCCAGGAAACACGGGGTTCGCGTTCTACGTGAAGGACGCCACGAAGGAGGAGGCCGAGCTGCGCAAGAAGGGCGTACAGTTCACCAGCCCGGTCAAGAAGGAGTCCTGGGGGACCAACGGGATGTTCGCGGACCCCGACGGGAACGAGTTCTGGCTCTTCCAGGAGTGAGGCAGCCGATCAGCTGAACAGGTGGGCGTAGCTGCGCTCCACCTCGGGGTTGTCGCCCTTCAGAATCCGCGCGATCTCCGCATCGAGCAAGCCGCGCGCGAACGTGGGCAGGTCCTCGCGCCCCGGCAGGGACTTCTTCGGCAGGCGCCGGAACGACTTGCTGTAGTCCTCGAGCCAGCCGACGACTTCCTCGCGGTAGGCCTTCTTCGTGGGCTTGGACCACCGCATGCACATCCGTGTGTGCGGGATCGCATAGCATTCCACGAGGTTCCCGATGATCTTCTCCATCTCGCGGTACGTCGTCTCCACCGCGTTCGCCTTGCTCAACATGCAATCGGACTCCCCATGACCTCGTTCATGTCCCGCCGTTGTGCCTCCGGGCGCCCGCGATGACGGGGCGGAGCTTCTCCTGCTGGAGGACGAGCAGATCCACAATCGCCCGGCTCATCACGTTGCACGCCTCGGCGATCTTCGGGTCGGCCAGACGGTAGAACACGAAGTTGCCTTCCTTTCGGGTCTCCACGACGCCCGTCTTGCGCATGACCGCCAGATGCTGGGACGTGGTGGCCTGTGCGATCTCCAGCTCCTCGGCCAGCTCCGACACCGTGCGCTCGGACCGGCCGAGCAACTCGACGATCTGGAGTCGCTTCGGATTCGCGAGGACGGCGATGACCCGAGCCTTGATCTCGTAGAAGGACTCGTCCGACGGTTCCATGACGGGATGTCCACAAGGAGGTTGGTACTTGCATCCTTTTGCATATACACATATGCCTGTATGTTCAGTCCATTCAACACAAGCTTAATCGTTCGGGCGGGAGAGGAGCCCAAGGTGGTGTACGATGGCAGACCGACTGTCGCTGGTGGTCTTCAGCGGAACCGTTGACAAGCTGTATCCCGTGGCGATCATGGCCTCCGGCGGGGTCGCTCTGGGAAAGGACGTCGAGATCTTCGTGACGTTCTACGGCTTGGAGGCGTTCCGCAAGGGCAACCCGCAGAAGAACATGAAGATGGACGTGAACTACCCGGAGGTCGGGCCCATGATGATGAAGGTCATGATGGCCAAGAAGATGCCCTCCTGGTACGACATGCTGGTTCAGGCGAAGGAGATGGGCAACATCAAGGTCCATGCCTGCGCGACGACGTACGACCTCATGGACATGAAGAAGGAAGACCTCGACCCCATCGTCGACGACGTGATTGGCGTGACGGAGTTCCTGAGCCGGGCGTCCGAGGGCGGGATTACCCTCTTCCTGTGAGGAGATGGAGACCATGGCGGCAGCTGCAGGTCAGCGCATGATCCTCGACGCACGCGGGTCCTTCTGCCCGGGCCCCCTGATGGAGCTCATCCGCGGGATCAAGCAAGCCAAGGTGGGCGAGGAGCTCGAAGTCTGGTCGTCCGACCAGGGGTCCAAGAAGGACATCCCATTCTGGATCCAGAAGGCAGGGCATCAGCTCCTGGGCGTGGTCGAGGAACAGGGCTACGCACGGTTCATCGTGAAGAAGCTGAAGTGACCGCAGACGAAGGGGAGTGTGCCGGGGATGAAGAAGGTCGTGATCCTGGGAGGCGGCGTCGGCGGCACGATCGTGGCCAACCTGCTCGCGAAGAAGCTTCGCCCTGAGGAGGCGGAGATCACGGTCGTGGACAAGACCGGGAAGCACGTGTACCAACCCGGCTTCGTCTACGTGGCCTTCGAGCACAAGAAGCCGGAGAAGCTCGTACGGGACGAGCGCAGGCTCCTTCGGAAGCGCGTGAAGCTCGTCCTCGGGGAGGCCGTGAAGATCGACGCGGAGGGCAAGCAGGTCCACCTCGCCGACGGCACGGTCCTGGACTACGACCGGCTCGTAGTGGCGCTCGGCGCACGCCTCACGCCCGACGAGCTGCCCGGCTACAAGGAAGCGGCCCACCACTTCTACAGCTTGGAAGGATCCATGGAGCTCCGAAAGTCCCTCGAGGCGTTCCAAGGCGGCAAGATCGTCGTCACCGTGGCCAGCGTGCCGTACAAGTGCCCGCCCGCCCCTTCCGAGGCGGCCTGCCAGCTGGACTACTACTTCACGAAACGGGGCATCCGCGACAAGGTGGACATCCACTTCCTGTCACCCCTGTCGCGCGTCTTCCCGTTGGAGCCCGTGAACCCCGTGGTGGAACAGGTCTTCGCCAAGCACCACATCCGTTCCACGATCTTCTTCAACGCGGAATCCGTCGACCCGGAGAAGAGGATAGTGAATTCCATCGAGGGCGAGTCCATCCCCTACGACCTCCTGATCATGGTCCCGCCCCATCGTGGCGCGAAGGTCGTCGAGGAGAGCGGCCTCGGGGACCGCGGCGGCTGGCTCCCGACGGACAAGTTCACCCTCCGCACGAAGGCCCACGCGGACATCTTCGCCCTCGGAGATTGCACGGATGTCCCCGTGTCCAAGAGCGGGGCTGCGGCCCACTTCCAGGCCAAGGTGATCGCCGAGTCCATCGTGGCGGATCTCCGGGGCGAACCGGCGACCGCGAGGTACGACGGGCACGTCATGTGCTACTGCGACGCGGGCTACCATAAGGGCATCAGCATGTCCTTCGACTACGAGCACCCGCCCGTGCCGCCGCCCCTGGGCCTCAAAGACTGGATGGGCAAGCGCTTCCTGAACCGCGTGTACTGGATGCTCGTCCCGGCGGGGCGCGTGTAAGGGTCTGGCCACGGTCCGGGAGGGTGGCCCGCAACCTTCTTGCCGGCGAGCTGCTTCCTACGCTCCTCATGGAACGTCCCGTGGAAGCCGTCATCGTGGGTGGCGGCGTGATCGGCACGAGCATCGCCTTTCATCTGGCGAAGCTCGGCCTGCGGGACCTCCTGCTCCTGGAGCAATCCCATCTCGCCGCGGGGTCGACGGGACGGAGCGTCGGTCTCATTGAGACGAACTACGCCCTCGACGTGGACGTGGCCCTCGCGAAGCGCGGCTTCGAGGAGTTCAGCCACTTCGCCGACGTGACCGGGGGGACCGCGGACTTCCACCG
>DUJI01000308.1 GCA_013329855.1 Thermoplasmata archaeon
TCCTCGATGTGCACGCGGTACCGGCGGTACACCACGAAGACGACGAGGCCGCCCGCCACGGCGCCGCCGACCAGGATGGCCAGGAGGCCCGTGAGGTCCGCCTGGATCGTTGTGGTCGCGGGGGCCGAGTACAGGCTCCCCAGGGGAACCCCCCAGCTGTTCGTGTACTCCGCCTCGAGCACGTTGGCGATGCGGACGCTCGCGGGCGTCCCGGGGAGCACCTTCACGAGGAGCACGACGGTGACCGCCTGGCCGGGCTGGAGGTCCCGGAACTGCCACGTCAGCGCGCCCGTCCCCGAGACGCCCGCAGGCACGCTGTACGTGACCACCTGGAGGTGGGGGTCGAGCGGGTCCGTGAGGTTGAGGAAGCTCGCGGCCGTGGCTCCCTCGTTGGACACGCGGAGCGTGTACGTCAGGTTCGTGTTGGGGAGGGCCTGGCCGCGGTCCACGGAGGCGGTCAGGAGGAGGGTCGGGGCGGTGAACGTCGCGTTGCCGCGGAACGTGGTCAGGGGGCGCATGTTGAACCCGGCGTCCTGCGCTTCCACGAAGAAGGTCAGGTTGGCCGAGGACCCGTTCGCCGCCTGCAGGCTCGCCCGGAGGGAGAGCGTGTACGTGTGGGCGCCCGGCGCGTAGCTCGGCCAACTCCACGAGTAGGCGGATCCCAGGCTCGAGCGCGTGGCGCCGAACGTGTCTCCGACGTAGACGAGGTTCGCGGGCAGGGTGACGTTGAGCCAGACCGCGGCGGCCGTCCCGCTGCCCGCGTTCCCGCCGTCCACCGCGTAGACGATGAGGGAGCCCACCTCCGCCCTCGCGTCCCCGGGCGTCAGACGGAAGGACACGGCGGGAAGGGCCACGGGCACGGCCGCCTCCGCGAAGACGACCCGCGGGAGGTGATTCCCATACCCGTCCACCGCGTCCAGCGTGCCGTCGACCGTGAGGGTCTGGCGGTCCGTCACGGAGAACGAGGCGGTCACGTTCACCCGGATGCTGGCCGGGCCCACGGGCTCGTTGGACACGGTCAGGAGGACGACCGATCCCGCGACCGTCGCGGGCGCCGTGGCGTCCCGGAACGTCAGGCTGGGGTCCAGGGTCAGGTTGATCCACACGGTCCCCGCGGCCTCGTTCCCCGAGTTCGTGAAGTTCACGTAGACGGGCAGGGGGACACGGGGGACCGCGGTGGCCACCCCGAAGCCTGCGCCCGAGGACGTGAAGGCCGGCGCGCCCACGGTCAGGGAGAGGGAGGTGACCAGCTCGGGCATCAGCAGGCCGTTCGTGCTCGAGTCGTTCACGACCACCCGGCTGGTCAGGACCGTCCCTCCGATCAGCCCGGGGTCGGCGCGCGCGGTCACGTTGAAACGCCACGTCACGGGGGTCGGCGCGCCCGAGGGCATATTGGAGAACACGACGTTCACCCGGTTGCCCAGGACCGTGGACGAGCCGCCCAGGGTCGCAGAGGTGTCGCCCACGTAGGTCATTCCCGTGGGCAGCGTGTCGTTCAGCCAGATGGACTGGGCCGCATCGCCCGCGTTCGTCAGGTTGAACAGGAACACGACGGACTCATTCGAGTGCAGGTGGGGCGACGGCACGCTGGAGACGGCGAGGGCGAGGACGGGGCCGTTCAAGACGACGTCCGCGTGGCTCACGCTGGCGGGCCACCGGAATCCCTGCGGGTCCGTGAAGTTCAGGAAGGCCCAGTTGCGGATGTAGCCCACGCCGGAGGAGCCTCCCTTGACCTGGACGGTCACCGTCACGTTGTGGCTCCCGACGCCCACGGCCGAGAAGACCCAGCCGTACGTGTTCCCCACGTTCGAGCCGAAGGGAACCGAGCTCGACACGTAGTTCACCACGCTGGGCAGCGTGTCGTTCACCCAGACCTGCCCCGCGGGCCCGGTTCCCGTGTTGTTGAAGAAGATCGTGTACGTGAACCGCGTCCCCGACTTCGCCTGGTTCACGCTCGAGACCTTCACGAACGTGAAGGCGGGCGCGCGGACCGTCGCGGAGCTCGCCGCGACGTCCACGACCCCGTTCCGCTCGACCGCGGTGGCCTCGAACGTGTACGTGCCCAGGGGGAGCGGGGGATTGACGACGTACCGGAAGAGAGCCCAGGCGGACGGGCTCGACGCGTCCGTGAGGACCGCGGGCTTGAGCGACGTCCAGTTCGCGAGGCGCCCGAGCGGCCCCGTGACGTTCAGCCGCACGTCGGAGATCTCGCGGCTCCCGAAGGGGTCGGAGACGTTGGCGAGGACCGTGAGGGCGGACTTCGGGGAGAGGTAGGTCGGAGGGCTGCTCGCGGGGGTCAGGGAGTCGACGGACACGACCGTGGTCGTCTGCAGGTCGAGCCGGGAGGGCTCCGCGGTCGCGTTCGTCGCGAGGAGCGTGCTCTGGCCGCTGGCCAGGGTGTTCAGGATCTGGAGGCGGATCGCGTGGCCGGCGGGGAACGTGTAGTCCAGGGACGGGAACGTGTAGATCAGGGTCCAGTACCCCGAGCCCGTGATCGAGTTCACCTGCTCCTTCCAGGCCACGGCCGCGGTCGCCCCGCCGTTCACGTCGACCAGGGTGAGGTTGACGTCCAGGCCGGTCGGCGTGGCGAGGGGTTGCATGTACAGGGTGACGGTCAGGTTGAGGACGCGGAAGGGACGCGCGAGCCCCGGGGAGAGGTCGAAGTTCAACGCGGGCCCGCCCCGGGTCAAGGTGAACGTGCCCTGGGCGAGCAGGCCGCCCGTGGGCGGGATCGGACTCAGGACCGTGGGCGGCAGGCCGCTCCAGCCCAGGTACAGTTGCTTGGTCGCGATCCCGATCCAGACCGAGACCGCGGAAGGACCGACAAACTGCTGCCCCCCGGTTCCGTCCGAGTAGACCAGGGTCGCGGAGACGGAGAGACGCGTGCCCGGGGCGACCCCCACGTTCACGAGATACGCAATCTGGAAGGAATGGGTCCCGAGGCCCACGGCCTGGAAGCTGTACCGCGGATAGCCGCTCAGGTTGCCCGCGGCCGTGTCCCAGGCGAACGTGAACCCGGATGCGGCGGTCACGTTGATCCAGGCCCCGGGGGCCGCCTGGTTCCCCGTGTTGTTGAAGTAGACCGTCACGACGACGAGGTCCTTCGGGTTGGCGCGGGACGACGCCGTCGCGAGGGCCAGCGTCAGTCCCGCGGCGGAGGCCCGGAGGGGATTCGCGGGAGATGGCCGGGGGGCCGGAGTCGCGGCAGGTCCGCCGCCGGGATCCGGCCATGCCGCGGGAGGCACCGCGAGGGCGAGGAGCGGCAGGCACAGGAGCACCGTCAGGACGAGTGCAACAGCTGATGCTCGCGGACTCAATCCCACGCGCCTCGATGCGGCCGTTGTCCGCCCAGGATAGATGACCCCATGGACCCGGTTATCCCCCCTGATTTTTTTTGCTGGTAGCGGGAGGGGCCAGGGGCCGAGGATGTAACGTGCGTGTAGCGGGGCGGCTTATCTCGCGGCCGCGAGGTGCCGGGGCCGTGACGGACCGGGGACGACTGCTCGCGACCGTTCTCCTGGCGGCGGCCCTCCTGGGGTCCGTCCTCCTCCCCGGCCCGGCCGCGGGCGGCGGCCTCCCTCCCGCCCCGCCCGCGGCCCCCACTTTTTCGCCGGATCCCGGGGTGCTCCTGGTGCGCGTGTGTCCGCATCCGGCGCGGGACGACGAGTTCATCGAGCTGGGGAACGCCGGGGACGTCGCGATCGACCTGAGCGGCTGGTCCCTCACGGACCGCGAGGCGATTGCGGTCTTCCCAGCGGCGACTGGGCTGCCGCCCGGCGGGCGGCTGGTCGCCACGAGGAACGCGACCTCCTACGCCGAGGACGTCCGCAGCCCCGCGGACCTGACGTACGACCGCGGCGACGCGCGGCGGATGGAAGGCGACGCGCTGCGGCTCGCGGACACGGGGGACGAGGTCCTCCTGCTGGACGCCGGGGGTGCGGTGGTCGATGCCTACGTGTACGGGACCTCGTCCTATGCCGGATCGGGATGGACCGGGTCACCCGCCGACGCTCCTGTGAGGGGTGAGATCGCGACCCGGCTCGCCTCGGGCGCC
>DUJI01000168.1 GCA_013329855.1 Thermoplasmata archaeon
GTTCTCCCGGAAGCAGACGTCCGTGATGGGGGCGCCCCAGGCCTCCCGCACATCGCCGATCGCCCAGGTGGAGGGGTATCGAGGCGCGTGCGGGAAATGAGGGACGAGGACGACCTCCTCAATCCGTCGGCCCCCGAGGTCCTCCACGAGGTCTCGGAAGGACTCCTCGGAGAGCAGAGGGTTGGCCATCGGGCTCAGGTAGAGGGTCCCCCCCTGTACCGAGTACTCGGAGTGGAATACGAAGTCCTCGCCGAGCGATTCACAGGCGAGCCAGGAGGTGTACAGCTTCGTGGTGGACGCGGGCATGAACAGCCGCTGCTGGTTCTGAGACAACCTCCTGGACGGATAGCAGATCCCGACGAACGCCTTCTCGTCGAGGCCCGTGATGGGTTGCTTCATGTCCCGAAGCCTCCGGCGCGACCGCCCTGCCTTCGTGCCTGCCGCCCCTCATCCCGCCCTCGGGCGGCCATCGTCCCGCGCCGTGAGCGAGTTCAGAGAGAAGTATCTTCCTGAGCCGGCGGCATGACTCCGAGGTCGCGGAGATCTCCCTTCGGGTGCCGCCCCCAATTCGAGGTCGATTCGGAAACGCTTATCACCCTAGGCGTGCCATCCCGCGCCGGAAGGGCGGACGAGGGGAATCCGATGAAGCAATCGTCAGACTACGGCGTTCCGTCTCGAGCGGCTCCGACCCCGTGCCCCGCGAAGTGGACGGGACTCCTCGTCCTCGGCCTGGCGCTCGTCCTCGCGCTCAGCACGGTGGCGGTCGTCGTCTCCGGGACCGCGACCGCCCAGGGGTCGTACCCGAACATCCTCTCCTACCGCGTGGACGGCGCGGCGAACTACAGCAATCCTGGAGGGGAGCCCTTCTGGCAGGGCATCGGGTGGACCGACGTGCCCCTTGTGGCCTCCATTTCACCCGGAGGGGGGCACACGCCGGACGTCCGGGTCAAGTCGGCCAACGACGGCTACAACGTGTTCCTCCTCCTCCAGTGGAACGACAGCGCAGGGCCCTCGTTCGCCTCGAACGACGAGCTGTGGCAGGCGCCGAACGGGACGCTCATGCTCCTGAACCCGGAGGACACGGCGACCGTGACCCATCTGTACTACAACGCGACGTACTACTACCAGGACCGCGCCGCGATGCTCTGGTTCCTGCCCCAGTCCCTGGGCCGCCAGCAGACGCCCGCCATGATACTCGGCTCCGACGGCGCGATCACGGGAGGCGCGGCGGACATCTGGCACTGGCAGTCCAACCCGACGGACAACAATCCCCTGGACACGGGATTCCCCGGCGGGTACACGGACTCCCTGGGGAACCCGATCTACCCCGCGGACAACCTCTCCTTCGCGGAGGACGACTACACGAACACGACCGGGTTCTTCACGACGCCCGGCTACTTCGGCGCGGGTGCTCCCAACCTCGTCCCGGAGATGGACCCGTTCCTCGTCCACGTCGGGTCGTCCTACTCGAACGCGACGAAGCAGTGGACCGTCGAGATGGTCCGCACGTTCACCACGTCCCAGGGGACCCCGTACTGCATCCAGCTCGAGCCCGGCGCGACGTACTACACGGCGTACGCGATCTGGAACGGGCGGCTCGGGGAGTCCGCGGGCTACAAGTCCGTGTCGCCGTGGTACACCCTGACCGTTTCCAACCAGACCGTGGCCCAGGCGCCCGTCTCCTCCGGCGGCGTGCCCCTGAACCTCGCCGCTGCGGTCGGTGTCGGCCTCCTGCTGGTCGGCGTGATGATCGGAGCCGTCGTGCACTCCTTCAGGCGGGAGGACGAGAAGTGACGCGGGACGCGCGGAGGGCGTGATCATGGCCCCCGAGGAGGCTCCGCGTTCCGAGGAGCCAAAGCGGCTCGCCCTCCCGGAGGGCCCGAAGGACGAGAGCCGGCGGACGTTCCTCAAGATCGCCGTGGTGGCCTCGGGCCTGCTCGCGGCGGGCGCCGCCGGATCCGTCGCGCGGTNNCCGTCGTGTTCAACTACCCACTGGACACGGAGCCCAACGTCCTCGTCAAGCTCGGCCAGGCGGCGACCGGGGGAATCGGCCCGGACGGCGACATCGTGGCCTTCAGCCTGATCTGCCAGCACCTGGGCTGCATCTGGGGTTTCCTCCCAACGGGGACCTCGCCTCCCTGCAACATGGGCTACAAGGCGCCCGAGCCCGTGGGCTACTGCTGCTGCCACGGGAGCGTCTTCGACCTGACGAACGCCGCACGGGTCGTCGGCGGACCCGCCCCGCGTCCCCAGCCCCAGGTCCAGCTCGAGCTGGACGCCTCCGGCGCGATCTACGCGGTCGGCATGGGAGCCCCCACGATCTTCGGGCACAACACGGGATCGAGCGACGTGACCGCGGACCTCCAAGGCGGCAATCCGGTGGGGTAGGGCCATGGCGTCCGAGGGCGAGACGAAGGGTCCCGTGGAGCGGCTCGTGCGATGGATGGACGCGAGGCTGGGACTCTCCTACCCGCTCCTGCGACCCGTGCCCCTGTACGCCCTGAATCCGTTCGCCTGGCTCGGCGCGCTC
>DUJI01000158.1 GCA_013329855.1 Thermoplasmata archaeon
AACGACCCGAAGAAGAAGGCCGAGGTGGAGGGTCACACATCCCCATGGGCCGCGCCGGGACCCCGGAGGAGATGGCCGCCGTGTTCGCCTTCCTGGCCTCCGACGATGCGTCGTACGTGACGGGCCAGACGCTCTTCGCGGACGGCGGCCTCACGCTGTACCCGGAGTTCCGCACGGCCTGGTCGAGCGGCCCCTGACGCGGCGCCGGTTCAGCGAGGCGGCGCGAAGGTCCGCCGGAAGTAGCCTCCGTCCGCCGCCGAGGTGGCCAGCTCCGAGTACACGGACAGGATCCCCGGGGGCACGTCCCACTCCATCGGCTTCCATTTCTGGAGCCGCTGCTTCAGGATCCCGGTGGCGCGTTCGGCGCCGACCTCCTTGCCGTCCACGCCGACGACGTTGAGGGCGCGGCGGGGGATGTCGATCTCGATGAGGTCGTCCTCCTCGGCGACCGCCACGGGGCCGCCGGCCATGGCCTCCGGCGAGACGTGGCCGATCGCCGGCCCGCGGCTCGCCCCGCTGAACCGGCCGTCCGTGACGAGGGCGACGGATTCGTTCAGTTTGCGGTTCGAGGCGATCGCCTCCGTGACGTAGAACTGCTCGGGGCACCCGCGGCGCGGCCCCTCGTAGCGGATGATCAGGATGTCGCCCGGGTGCACCTCGTTGCGGAAGATCGCACGGAGGGCGCCCTCCTGGCCCTCGACGGGCTTCGCCCGTCCGCGCAGCTTCCACATCGCCTTCACGACGGCCGAGTGCTTGACCACCGCGCCCTCCGGGGCGAGGTTGCCGTGGAGGATGGAGACGGCGCCGCCCTTCCCCATGGGCTTGGAGGCCGGTCGCAGGACGTCGGCCACGTCGAGGTTGGACTCGGCCAGGTAGCGCACGACGCGCTCGAAGAACGCGTGCTTCTCGAGCGCCTCCAGGTTCTCGCCCAGGGTCTTCCCCGTGACCGTGAGGGCGTCCATGTGGAGCTGGCCCCGCAGCTCGCGGATGAGGTACTGCGCGCCGCCGGCGTACCAGAAGGCGGTGGTGGGGTGGAAGCCCGACGGGCGGACGTTCGCGAGCCAGGGCGTGCGCCGGTGGATGCGGTCGAAGTCCTCCAGGGTGAGCTTGAAGCCCGCCTCGCGCGCGATGACCGGCATGTGCAGGAGGGCGTTCGTCGAGCCGGCGATGGCGGCGTGCAGCATGAGCGCGTTCTCGAACGATTCCCACGAGAGGACGTCGCGCGTGCGCAGACCGACCTCGATGTTCCGGACGATCTGCGAGCCCGCCTGCCGCGCGAGCTCCAGGATGAGGCGCCGCGACGCCGGCACGCAGGCGGACGTCGGCAGGGCGAGGCCGAGCGCCTCCGCCATGACCTGCATGGTCTCCGCGGTCCCCATGAAGGCGCACGTGCCGAAGTTCGGGCACGAGACCTCCCGCAGCCACTCGTACTCGTCCCGCTCGATCTCGCCGCGGCGGAGCATGCTGTCGATCGTGCCGACCTTCTCCAGGGTCATCGCCCCCTGGCCCCGGCCCAGCTCCGGCCCCGCCTCCATCGTCCCCGCGGGGACGAGGATCGCCGGGTAGTCCATGAGGCGCGCCGCGGCCGCGAGGTACCCGGGCGCGTCCTTGTCCTCCGCGGGAATCAGGACCATGCCGTCGAAGTGCCCGCCGCGGAAGTGGGCCTCCGCCGCGAACGACGACAGGTCGCGGAACAGGAGGGAGTACCGCATGGCCTCCGTCCCCTGCATCACGCCGTCGTTGATCCCCGTGAAGTAATGGAACGCCGGCGCCCCGCCGTGGGACCAGACGCCCTCCTCGACCTTCTGCCGCAGCCGGTCGAGGTGCATGGAGCAGGGCATCGACTTCCCGTAGGACGCCTCGACGAGGACCCACGGCTTGACGAGGTCCTCCGAGTCCCAGTCGGCCCCGAGCTTCAGGGCGTCGATCTCGGGAGCCTTCTTCCGCATCGTCTGGCTGTGGAGCGGCTGGCGCTTCGAGGGCTGTGCAGGCATGCTCTTCCCCGCGGGCCCTAGGGACTCATGGGCTTAAGTCCTTGGCCGCCGCGGGGCCGCGTCACTTCCACGAGCCGAGGAACTCCTTCAGGATCGCGTCCACGCGCGACCGCTCCGCCTCCGAGAGCGGCGTCACGGGCAGGCGCAGGTGCGCGGGGTGGCCCCACACCTTCTCCACGATGTACTTCGTCGCGGCGGGGAAGGCGCCGGTCCCGATCGCCTCCGAGAGCCGCGCGACGCCCGCCTGGATCTCCGCCGCCCGCTTCACGTTTCCCTCGCGGACGCTCCGGTACATCTCCTCGACGGTGGCGGGGAAGAAGTTGCTCGTCCCGAGGATGCCGCCCGACCCGCCCTGGAGCGTGAGCCCGAGGAAGATCGGGTCCGCGCCGGTGAGGAGGGTGAAGTCCTTGGGCAGCTCGGCGACGAGCGCGAGGTCCTTCGCCAGGTTCCCCTCCGTGTCCTTGAGCCCCTGCAGGACGCCCTCCCGGGCCAGCTCGACCACGACCTCGTTGTCGAGGCTGTAGCCGGCGAAGGAGGGCAGGTTGTACGCCAGGACGGGAATGCCGACCGCGCGGTGCAGGGCCTCGTAGTGCCGGAGGAGCCCGTCGCGGTTCGGCTTCATGTAGAACGGCGTGACGACCACGACCGCGTCCGCCCCGACGTCCTGCGCGTGGAGGGACAGGGCCACCGCCGTGTCTGTGCTCGGGCTCCCGGTCCCGACGATCACCTTCCCCTTGCCGCCCACCGCGTGCACGGAGGCCTCGGCCAGGGTCCGCCGTTCCGCGTCGGTTAGGAGGGTGAACTCCCCCATCGTCCCGAGGGGGACCACGCCCTGCAGGCCGGCGTCCATCAGGTGATGGAGGTGCTCCTCGAACGTCGCCACGTCGAGGCCGCCCTGGGCGTCGAAGAAGGTGACCGTGGGGCAGAAGACGCCCTCGAGTCGCGCCATGGGGCTTCCTGGCCCGCCCTCCGATTTAAGCCCTTGGGAAATCGAAGCCCGGCCGTCGTTTCCGGCCCTGGCGCGCGGGCCGTTCCCCCCCAAGGCCGAGCTTTATGTGGCGCCGGGGCGTCGGGAGCGGCGCGCCGTCCGCGGCGGGCGGCGGCCAGGAGGCGTCGGCACGGTCTCGTTCCGCGGCAACCGCGAGGCGTTCGGGAAGCCGGGCATCGAACCGCGCTGGACGCGGGGCAACAAGGAGGGCGTGGGCACCGCCTACTCGTCCGACAGCCGGGTGTGGTTCACCCTGTGGCGGGGGGTCCTCACCGAGGTCTACTACCCGACCGTGGACCGGCCGCAGATCCGCGACCTCCAGTTCCTGGTTACGGACGGCTCGACGTTCTTCCACGAGGAGAAGCGCGACCTCACGTCCGAGGTGGCGCGGATCTCCCACCACGCGCTCGGTTACCGCGCCGTGAACCGGGACCCCGAGGGCCGGTATGCGATCCACAAGGAGACGATCGCGTCCCCCCACCTGCCGTGCGTCCTCCAGCACATCCGCGTGACGGCGGATCCGGGCCTCCGGTCGCGGCTCCAGCTGTACGCGCTCTGCGCGCCCCACCTCGGCGTGGGCGGGAGCGGCAACCGCGCGTACGTGCTCGACGCGGG
>DUJI01000203.1 GCA_013329855.1 Thermoplasmata archaeon
GACCAGAACCTCCGCGGCTCCTCCAGCCGCACGATGACGAGCCCCGTCCGCCCGCCCGTCACGTACAGGGTGGGCTGGCCGAGGGGGCGGTGGATTCCCAGGGGCGCGCGCAGCGGCATGGTCTCGTCCGCCGCGGCGAGGGAGACGATCCCGGACAGGGGCAACACGACGCGGAAGTACCATCCCTGGCGCAGGATGAGACGGGACCGGGTGAGCCAATGCTCCGTCAGCAGGGGGGAGACGGCGAACAGGAGCGTGGCGAAGGCGAGGAAGCCGAGGAAGAGGCCCGCCGGAATCACGGGGAAGTTCGGCGCGATGGCCAGGAGCGCGGCCACGAGGACGAACGCGAGCGCGAACAGGGCGAAACGGGAGAGGACCAACGCGCGCCCGTATGCAAAGGCGAGCCGTTTCTCCACGGACGCGGGTAGCTTCCCCTCGGGGATAAGCCTGATGCTCAGCGCATCGCGGTCGTCTGGATGAACTTGATTTGCTTGACTCCCTTCACGCGGCGGACTTGGCCGATGAACGCCTTCAGCCGTGCCGTCGAACCCTCGGCCACGATGATCTGGAGGCAGTCCTCCTCGTTCAGATGCGTGTGGAGCATCGTCCGGATCGCATCGAAGCGGTGCTGGAGCATCGCCAAGTCGGCCTTGGGGCTGTCCTTCCGGTAGATGACCGCGATGATCACGGAGGCCTGGCCCCCCTCTCGGCCCCACTCCGTGGCGTCGATGAACTCCCGTAGCGCCTCCCGGACCGCCTCGCTCCGGCTGCGGTAGTTCCGACGGTGCGCGACCTGATCCAAGCTGTCCAGGATGGCGTCGTCCAGGCTGATGCTCACGACGGGCATCGCCTAGTAAGAAAGCCTCCGGGGTACTTCACGTTTATTAAAAACACGTAAATTCTTAAATAACGCGGCACGCGTGCGCATCGCGTGGCGCATGGCCTCAGGCACGCGTCCTCCGAGATCCCCGTGAAGGCCGCCTCGGAGGACATCCTCACGGTCTCCAACCTGAACGTCGTCCTGGACCACCATCCCGTCCTGGAGGACGTCAGCTTCCGCGTGAGGAGGCAGACCACTCTGGCGATCGTGGGCCCGAACGGAGCCGGCAAGACCACGCTCTTCCGTGTCCTCCTCGGATTGCTCCCGTACACGGGGAAGGTGGAGTGGAGCGAGAAGGTGAAGGTGGGCTATGTGCCCCAGCACTTCGCGGTGACGGACGTCCCCATCTCCGTGGGCGAATTCCTGGCCATCAAGTGCAAGACGGATTACCGCGAATGCCTCGACTCGGTGGGGCTCGACGGCAAGGACATCCTCCGGAAGCGGCTCAACGTCCTTTCCGGCGGCGAGATGCAACGGATTCTCATCGCATGGGCCATCGTGGACCGGCCGAACGTCCTTCTCTTCGACGAGCCCACCTCGAGCATCGACATCGGGAGTCAGGACCTGGTGTACGAGACCTTGAACGCCCTCGAGGCGAGGGTCGGCATCACGGTCCTACTGATTTCCCATGATATCCACACGGTCATGCACTACTCCGATTCCACCCTTGCCCTGAACCGGGGGGTGATCTACTTCGGGGAGTCCCGGCAGCTCTCCGACCCGCTGCTCCTCCAGAAGATCTTCGGAGTCGGCCCGATCCACGAGGATCACGCGCACCCCGAGCACTCGCACTCCGCCCCGAGACTGCCACCATGACGGACGTGGTCCTCTACAGCCTAATCGCAGGTACCTTCGTCGGGCTCGCGGCGGGCTACATCGGGTCCCTCATGGTCCTCAAGCGGATGGCCCTCGTGGGGGACGCCCTCTCCCATGTGGCGCTGCCCGGTCTGGCCCTGGGCATCCTCTTCCATTTCAACCCCTTCCTGGGGGCGTTCGCCTTCCTCTTCGTCGCGGCCGTCGCCACCTGGTACCTGGAGCAGACCACCAAGCTCTCCGTGGAGTCCATTGTCGGCGTCCTCTTCGTCCTCGCCCTGGCGATCGGCATCCTGCTCACCCCGGAGCCCGACCTGCTGGAAGCCCTCTTCGGGGACGTCACCACGGTCACCCTGGAGTACGCCTTCGCGGCCGTCGCCGTCTCGGTGCCGGTCGTGCTCGTGACCCGCCTCATCTACACCCAGGTCGTGCTCAGCCTCGTCTCGGACGAGCTGGCCCGCTCCACGGGAATCCGCGTGTCCCTGGTGAACTTCCTCTACCTTCTCCTGGTGGCCGTCGTGGTCGCGGCGGGCCTTCAGATCGTGGGCACGCTTCTCGTGGGCGCGCTCGTGATCGTCCCCGCGGCCGCCATGAAGAACGTGAGTTCGAACCTCTCGAGGTACGCGATGCTGAGCGGCGTTGCCGGCGTCGTGAGCGTGGTCTCCGGCATCCTGATCTCTACGGCCTTCGTCGTGCCCGCGGGTCCCCTAGTGGTCGTCGTCGGGTTCGTGGTCTTCCTCGCGGCGACCCTCGCGCACCGGCTCGTCGGGTATCTGCGCGAGCCGCCGGGGACCGTGCGAGCCCCCTCCTCCAAGGGCGGGTGAGCCTGCGACGCTCGTGGGCGTCTCGCCTTCCGCTCTCCCTCGGACGTCGTGTCGCGTCGAGGTTGAACTTTCCACGTCGTCTCGACCGTTCCTATCATACGCGGGCACGGATAAAATTGGAACTCACGTCGCGCGACGAAAGTCGCGCGAACCGTTCGCAAACCTTTTTGTGCGGGCCGCTTGATACCCGCCTCCCGCCCTGGAGAAAACGCGTGGCAGCACGGGATTTTCACCGGGAGGGGTGGCCCATTCTCGCTGCAGGGGGAGCGAGCCCATGGAGGAAAGCATCTTTCAGCCTTACCTGAACACCAAGAGCCTCTTCAAGATCGACCGGGAGATCCTGCGTCCGTCGTACATCCCGGAGAGGCTGCCCCACCGGGAGGGCTTCATCGATCAGCTCGCGCAGATCCTCGCGACGGCCCTCCGCGGCGAGCGGCCCAGCAACATCCTGATCTTCGGGAAGACGGGCACGGGGAAGACGGCCGTCGTGAAGTACATCGAGAACGAGTTCCGGAAGGCCGACGCGGCCCGGATGGTCTCGTACCTGTACCTGAACTGCGAGATCGTCGACACGCCGTACGCCGTCCTGCAGAGCATCGGCAACCGGTTCATCGAGAACTTCCACCAGCGGATCCCGTTCACGGGCCTGTCCACGGACCGCGTGTACAGCCTCCTCCGGGAGAAGCTGGACGAGGAGAGGCGTGTCGTGATCATCGTCCTGGACGAGATCGACAAGATCATCTCGAAGAACGGGGACGACCTCCTGTACCAGCTCCTGAAGATCAACGACGACCTGACGAGGGCCCGGGTCTCCCTGATCGGCATCTCCAACGACCTCAAGTTCACGGAGTTCCTCGATCCCCGCGTGAGGTCGCGCCTCGCGGACGAGAAGGTCGTCTTCCCGCCGTACAACGCGGAGGAGCTGTACGACATCCTCGCGGAGCGCGCCCACCTGGCCTTCGACAACGGCACCGCGCCGGACGCCGTCCTGCACCTGATCTCCGCGCTCGCCGCCCAGGAGCACGGGGACGCGCGTCGGGCCCTCGACCTGTTGCGGGTCTCCGCGGAGCTCGCGGAACGCCAGGGGGACGATCACCTCTCGGACGACCACGTGCAGAAAGCGAAGAGCAAGATCGAGCTGGACACGGTCCTGGAGGCGGTCAAGAGCCTGCCCACCCAGTCCAAGCTGATCCTCCTCTGCGTCCTCCTGAACGAGGAGATCGGGAACACGAGGCTGACCACGGGCGAGGTCTACACGACGTACCGCGAGCTCTGCCGCAAGACGGGCGTCACGCCGCTCACCCAGCGGCGCGTGACGGACCTCATCTCCGAGCTGGACATGCTCGGCCTCGTCCACGCGAGGGTGAAGAGCTTCGGCCGCGCGGGACGCACGAAGGAGATCCAGGCCTCCGTCCCCGTGCTCGACGTGAAGAAGGTCCTCGAGAAGGACGAGGTGCTCGCCGAGGCGCGCGGCTACCGGCTCAAGGTCCAGACGACCCTTCTTTAGGCCCGCCTTCAGAAGGTGGCGCCTCGGAGGGCTCCTCGGAGACGGCAGATTCCTCCGGTGGCGGCGCGCCCTCCTTCCCCTTCCGGCGGAGCAGGGGCTTGATCCGCGGCCAGGCGTACTTGGACCACGCCCATCCGACGGCCTCCACGATGAACGGGAGGGCGAGCAGCACGACGAGGGAGATCGCGAGGTCGTTCCAGCTGTTCTGGGGCGCGCAGGGGGAGCCCCAGTAGTCGGCGCACCCGTCCGCGGGGGCCAGGAGGAGCTTGATCAGCCCGAACCACGGGATCTCTCCGCGGGCGTGGCCGATGATGTCCCCCTGGGCCGGGAACCACAGCGTGTCGTAGGGCGTTGCGCTCGAGCACGGATCCCGGCCCGGGATGCAGGCGTGGTACGCGTTGTTGTCGCCCATGGTGATGTAGCCCGGCTGGCGGAACGCGTTCGCGAAATAGGCCAGGTTGAACGTGATCCCCAGGTCGTGCTCGTAGCCCATCTCGTGGATCGTCACGGCGGAGAGGCCGTTGGTCCCCGTCACGGGCAGCCCGTTCCGGTAGCCCTCCCATTGGCTCGAGGGGAGCGCGGCGAGGTCGGGCACGTTGGCCAGGCTCGTCCCGTTCGGGATCACGTACATGATCGCGCGGTGGATGATCGGGGTCGCGCTCGGGTTGCGGGACAGCCGGAAGACGATCACGTCCCCGTAGTCGCCGTACGTGTTGTACCCCGTCGCGCGCCCCTGGACGTAGGTGACCACGTCGGCCCGCGTGGGCGCCGCCTGGACGAAGACCAAGTCCCCCGTGTCGATCACGCCGATGGCCGAGGTCGTGTCCCCATGCTGCATGGAGGAACTCTCGATCACTACCAGGGGCGGCCACACCTGGGTGTAGGCGAAGATGGCGGCGAGGACCACGGCCATGACGAGGACCGCGATGGCGATGTCCCGGACCCAGGACTTCCAGCCCTCCTCCTCGGCCTCCTCGGGTTCCCGTTCCTCCCGGGGCCGGCGCTGCCTCGGCATGGGTGCGCGCCCCAACGGCCTTCCCCGTATAAAGGTCCCGTGGAACATCGTTAGAAGTCGAACACGGAGATCGCGTGGCGCACGGGATAGGCGACGTTGTGCACGGGGACGGGCGCCCGGGCCTCCGCAAAGGCGTCCAGGGTCCGGCGCTCGGGCCGGAGTTCCGCGTACGGGATGCCCTTGTGGATGTGGCCATGGAGGACCAGGGTGGGCCTGCGCCGCAGGAGCACGGGCTCCAGAGCCTTGCAGCCGAGCTCGGGCCGCCACGGCTCCTTCTCCCCGCCCATGGTCACGTACGTCGGTGGATAATGGGTGAGGAGGATCCGGGCATCGTCGCCCGCAAGGAGGCGATCCAGCGTGTCGATCCGTCCGCGGTACTCCGCCTTCAGGTAGGGCAGGTTCTTCCGCTGCCAGAACGTGGGCCGGTCCAAGCTCCCCAGGCTGCCGACGACCCGGACGGCCTTCCCCGCGGCCTCGAAGCGCGCGGCCTCGTCCTGCAGGAACCGCACGCCGAATCGGTCCGCGTACCGCGCGACGTACGTCGGGCGGTCGTGCGCGTACTCGTTGTTCCCGAAGACGGCCCAGATCGGGGCGTCCACCCGGGCGCGGATCGCTTGGAGCGCCTCGCCGAACGCGTCCAGGTCGTTTCGATCCGTCGTGTCGCCCGCGAGGAGGAGCAGGTCTACGGGGCCGAGCCGTTCCACGTCCGCACGCAAGGCGGCCAGGTTCTCGCGCCCGTGGATGTCCCCGACCGCGGCAATCCGCATCGGGCGGCGGAAGGCGGCGGACGCGATGAACCTTCCCGGGCTCAGAACTCCTTGATCACGGCCGCGCCCGTGCCGAGGTCCACGATGGGGAGGCGTGCGGGCAGGGGTTCGATGTTCCGCATCTTCTGGTACGGCGTCTGGGCCTGCCAGGTCGACGAGTTCACCAGGACAACCCCGCGGTACGCGTCCACGCCGACGGAATGCACGTGCCCCGTGGCGAAGATGTCCGGGACCTCGTCCACGTTGAGGTGGTCCTCCGCCTCGGGGGCGATGGGGGTCTTCCCGCCGTAGATGGGGGCGAGGTGCCGCATCTTGAGCATCTCCCGCATCGCGTCGAGCGGACGGTGGTAGTTCATGCCGGGAATCGCGGACACGAAGTCGTCCATGGACCGCCCGTGGTAGGCGAGGACCTTCACGCCGTGGAGGCTCACCAAGCTCGGGTTGCCTGCGAAGATCAGGTTGGAGTCGAAGAGCTTCCGGATGGGCTGGGGCAGCGCGGGCTGGGGCTCCGCGGGGCGGACCGCGTCGTGGTTCCCGGGGATCATGATCACGGTCAGGTGGTCCGGCAGCGGGGCCATCATCTTCGCGAGGGCCTCGTACTGCCCGTAGATGTCGTCGATGGCGAGTTCCTCGTCCTGCCGCGGATAGACGCCGATGCCGTCCACGACGTCCCCGCTCACCACGAGGTACCGGAGGGAGCGGGCGAGCTCGTCGTCGCTCGACATCCACGTCGTGAGCTTGGACCACTTCTCGTCCAGGAACGTCGTGCTGCCCACGTGGACGTCCGAGATGAACGCGGCCCGGATGTGCTCCCCGATGCCCCGGAAGGGCCGGACCACGGGGATGTCCGGCCGGACGACGGACTCCGCGATGACGAGTCCGCGGTCGTTCACCTTCCCCACGATGCCCACGACCTCGTCGTTCACGAACGTCTCCGAGGCGGACGACGAGTCCGCGAGGACCAGCACGGAGATGCGGTCCGTCTCGTCCTCGAGCTCAAGGATTCGGTGGCCGTTCTTCGTGTCCCGGACGTCGGAGACCATCCCGATGAAGCGGACCTCCCGCGTGGACCGACGGGCCTTGGAGATCTCCTGCGCACCGCCGAGCTCCCGCCGGTTCCGGAGCATGCGGGAAAGGGTCTGGAAGCGGTTGCGGAAGTACCGGGTGAAGTCCTCCAGGGTGCCCTCGCAGGTCGAGCGGCCCGTGATGTCCCGGAGGATCCTCACGTCGGGGGCGTGGTCCGAGGCGGATTCGCTCTGCCGGCGGAACGAGGCGGACGCCTCGCGGGACGGGGCGGCCACGGCGGCCGGGACCCGGAGCGCGACCGCGGGCGCAGCGTTCACCTGGGCTCGGAGGGCCGCGGTGCGGCCGAGGTCCGCGGTCCGCACCACGTCCTGGAGGGTGACCATGAGGGGAAGCTCGGCGCACGACGCGAAGAACCGGTCCAGGGGGCCCATGGGGTCCTGCTGGGACAGGAGATACTCCACGGCGGCGGGCTCGAGCAAGGTGCCTCTCCTGCTCACGAACGCCAAAAGCTGTTCCCGCATCCGGGCGCACATTACGCCGGCTCGGATAAATAACGTTCGTCGCGAACGCGTGACACGTCACGAAAATTATAGCCGATGGGGAGAATGCCGCCCCGTGCTCCGGGTCCGCGTGGAGACGCCGTGCCGAGGGACGGAGAGCCTCGCGAAGGTCAAGGTGGCCCTCCTCAACTTGTTCCCCGATCTCACCTTCGAGCGGGAGGACGACACCGTGGCCGGGACCACCGCTTCCCTGGAGCGGTTGCGGGAGCTCATCCGAAGCCAGCGGATTCGGGACACGGCGCGGGGTCAGCTCCTCGCGGCGCGCCACGGCGACCGCACGCGTGTCGTGCTGAGCAAGCAGGCGGCGTTCGTGGGGGTCGTCAACTTCGCCGTGGGATCGCCGCTCGGCGACATCTCCGTCGAGATCGCGTCGGACGATCTCAGCGCGGTGATCGACCGCGTCGCGGAGAGCACGGTGGAACGTCCGCTCAGGCCGTCCGGCCGCACCGAAGGCACGTGAACCGTCCCGCCTCGTACTTCGCCTCGACCCAGCCGCAGGAGGGGCACTGGAACCGCACGGGCGGGTATCCGTAGGGCGGCGGCCGATAGGTCGGCGCGTATCCCGGGGGCACCTGGATGGCGCTCCGCTGCGGGGCGGCCGCGGGCGGAGGCTCCGTCCATCCTTGCGGAGGGGGCGGCGCGTATCCCGGGGGTGGAGCGGGCGGCGGAACGCCGTACGGCGCGGGGGGCGTCTGGGTCCAGGTGGGCGGCGGAGCGTACGACCACCCCTGCGGAAGCGTCCCCGGCCCGGGGGCGACGGCGGCGGGCTGCCGGACGACGTGGCGCCCGAAGCGGTGGCGGAGGTCCTGGAACTCCTGCCATCCGTAGATGAGATACCAGGCCAGGAATCCGGCCCCCGCGACCGCGAGGGCGAGGAACATGAGGTCCAGGACCAGGGCGAGCGCGTCCCCACCGACTCCCTCCAGGGCCAGGGCGAGGCTGCCGTCCGTGGCGAAGTGGAGGAGGATGGCCGCGCCCAGACCGTGACGCACGAAGACGTAGCCCATGCCCAACCCGGCGACGAAGGCGGGGAGGACCTTCCACCAGCCCCATCCCGGAGCGTGCGCCAGGCCGAACAGGAGTGAGCTCCCCAGGACGAGGAGGCCGCCCACGAGGAGGGCCTCCCTGGAGGACTCCTTCCGGAGCTGGCCTCCCCACAGGTACCGCAGCGCGCCGAGGAGGTTCCCGCGCGGACCACCCGGGGGCCGGGGACCGCGCGCGTGGTAGAGGCGCCAGACCAGGGCGCCCACGGCCATGGGCAGGCCGATAAGGAAGACGCGGAACGCGATCTCCTCGAAGACCGACGCGGCCGAGTAGTCGAACAGGAGGCTCCAGGCGTTCTCCGGGGTCTGCGTGAAGGGCGACGTGGGCGCGTATCCGGAGAAGAGGAGGATGTAGATGAGCGCGACCTGGAAGAACGTGGTGGCCATCCACACCTGGGCCACCGCAATCCAGCCGGACATGCTCCTCAGGCGCGTCCCGATCGCATCGAGCGGGGCCGTGAAGGCCCGCGCCGTGAGGTGCCGATCACGCCACGCGTACCAGACCGCGGCGGCCGCGATGGCCACGACGATGAACGCGTAGTACCCGAGGAACGGGCCGGGGTCCTGAGAGATGTAGAGCAGCAGGGGGAGCGGGAGGGGCAGGTAGAAGTAGAATGCGGCGTCCGTGGCCCAGCCCAGGTGGACGTTGTCGAAGGACACCGTGGTGGTCCCGCTGTTCGCCAGGGCGATGAAGGCGACCTTGAGGTAGTACGTGCCCGCATTCGTGACGGTCGCGCTCACGTCGAGGTCCGGGGTCGGGGCCCACGGGGTGCTCCCGTTGACCCAGAAGACGGCCGCATGGGCCATGTCGATTCCCGTAGGCGAGGGCTCGAGGGCGGCGAGCACCACACCCGTGAGGGACGGGCCCGCCTGCACGCGGAGGTCCAGGTGGACCTCGCCCGCGTACGGCGGGGAGCCGTGAATCGGTAAGGCCTGCACCCATTCGCCGCCCGCGTTCCCCGCGGGAAGGGTCATCTGGACGTAGCCGCCCGAGGGGCCGCCGGTCGGAACGTACGTCGACGTCGCGGCGGACGCGTTGAGCGCTTGGAACGTCCAGTTGGCGATTCCCGTGGTGAAGGCCTGGTTCGCGTTCTGCCCCGAGGCGATGCCCTGGATCCCGGGCACGATGTAGGCGGGGCTCAGGAGGAGGCCCGCGAAGTTCGTGGC
>DUJI01000293.1 GCA_013329855.1 Thermoplasmata archaeon
GAGCTGGGTTCAGACCGTCGTGAGACAGGTTTGTTGCTTTTTGGTGGAAGCGCTTTGATGCCTGAGGGGAAGGTCCCTTAAGTACGAGAGGAACGGGGGATCGGCGCCTCTAGTGTATGGGTTGTCTGGCAAGGCATTGCCCAGCAGCCACGCGCTATACGGATAACGGCTGAAA
The DNA here is from genome assembly GCA_013329855.1 of Thermoplasmata archaeon. Lineage (GTDB taxonomy): Archaea > Thermoplasmatota > Thermoplasmata > RBG-16-68-12 > RBG-16-68-12 > RBG-16-68-12 > RBG-16-68-12 sp8695u. Next base: position 176 of record DUJI01000293.1, read on the forward strand.
GCATCTAAGCCGGAAACCGCCCTCAAGACGAGGCATCTTACGGCCGCGGTAGTCGACCGCGTTGATAGAGCGGGGGTGTACGCAGGAAGTTCGCAAGAGCGACCTGTTCAGCCCGCCGCCACTAACCGCCGTAGCCACACTAGCACCCGTCGGTGGTGCGTTGGCGGCTTGGCCGTCAAACAGGACGCCTATGATCGGTACCCGTGATTTTCCCGCGAGTCGTTTCGGACTGAGCGGAAGCGTTCCCCACCGGCACGTTTATTCGGACTCCAGAATCTCTTCCGGACATGGCCACGACCAGTTGGGAGCGGCTCGCGGACTGGTACGATGCGAAGCAGGGCGATGAGGGCGACCTCTGGCACCGAACCCTGATCGATCCGACCTTTCTCCGGGTCGTCGGGGACGTGCATGGCCTTCGCCTGCTGGACCTGGCCTGTGGGAACGGCTACCTCTCGCGGAGGTTCGCCCGCGAGGGCGCGACCGTGGTGGGCGTGGACGCCTCGAGCCCGATCATCCGGCGGGCCCGGGCGCGGGAGGCGAAAGAGCCTTTGGGCATCCGCTATCTCGTCGCGGACGCCACGCGGCACATCCCGCTGGAGTCCGGGAGCTTTGATATCGTGGCCTCGAACATGGCCCTCATGGACATGGAGGACGTCGAGGGTGCCATCCAGGAGGCTGCGCGGCTGCTGAGATCGGGCGGGCGCTTCGTCGCGAGCCTCTGCCACCCCTGCTTCGACCAGGGGCCCAGCTCCACGTGGATCCTGGAGCGGTTCTTCCGGACGACGAAGGTCTGGAGGAAGGTCGCGCGGTACCGTCACCCGTTCGCGGACGAGATGCCCTGGGGGATCGAGGAAAGGACCGTCACGACGGTGGGCTACCACCGCCCGCTCTCATGGTACGCCCGCGTCCTCCGGGATGCGGGATTCCTCATCCGTTCTCTCGAGGAGCCCGAGCCCACCCCGGAGTTCATCGAGGGGAGCCCGCAGGGACACTACGTGGTGGAGATCCCGCTCCACCTGGTGATCGAGGCCGTCCAGTGGCCGACTCGGGCTCGCCCGCCCCGGTCCCGGGCACGCCCCGCGCAGACGGCGAGCCGGCGCAAGACCCGATCGCCCAAGGCTTCGGCCACCCGCTGAGATCCTCCCGGAACCGGACCGCCCACCGGAACGTTTACGTCCCGACCTCGCTTGGCGAAGGCGTGGTTCGAGTCCCCCTCATCATCGATTCGAACGAGCCCGAGGACATCCCGGAGAAGCTCCAGGAATTCGGTGTCGAGTTCGAGGTGAGGAAGATCGCGCCGGGAGACTATGTCCTGGGCCCGGTCGGCATCGAGCGCAAGACCCTGACCGACTTCTTCAGCAGCCTGGTCAAGAAGCGGCTCTTCGAGCAGGTGCAGCGTCTGCGGGACGCCTACCCGCAGCCCCTCGTCATCCTCGAGGGGGATCTCGCCGAGATCTCCACCTTCCAGCATCCGCAGGCCATCCTGGGCGCGCTCCTGTCCATCGAGACGACGGAGCGCGTGCCCGTCCTGAACACGGCGGACAAGGACCAGACCGCGCTCCTCCTGAGCGTCCTCTGGAAACGCCAGGACAAGGGCGCTGCGGAATACGGCCTGCGGCACAAACCCAAGGCGATGACTCGGGACCAGCGGCAGCGGTTCCTCGTGGAAGGCCTGCCGAGCGTGGGAGAGACCCTCGCGCGGAACCTCCTGGAGCACTTCGGCACCGTGCAGGCCGTGTTCAACGCCTCCGAGGAGGACCTGAAGCGAGTCGCCAAGATCGGGGATGTGAAGGCCGCGGAAATCGTGCAGCTCGTCCGCGCGAAGTACGAGGCCCCGCAGAAACGGCTCGACGCGCCCTCCGACGAGAGCGCGGCCCTTTGACAACAGGTTTATGACACGTCCCCCCGCTGGACGCCGCGGGATGCATTCCACGGAGTCGACCCACTGGGCCCACGCGGAGCGTTCCGCGCCTCCGTCCGGCTTCCGGGCGCAGCTCGCGCGCGGCCTCCATCTCACCGGGATCAGCCTGCGCGTGCTCGTGCACGACCCGCACCTCCTCGCCCTCCCGTTCCTGGCCCTCGTGTTCAGCGGGTTCGTCTGGCTCCTCGTCTTCATCAGCTTCTGGGCCGTCGGCTACTCGCCCGCGGCGGCGTCCTCCACGATCCTCTATCAGGAGATGTTCGTGGCCTACCTGCTCACGTACTTCCTGTGCACGTACTTCATGGCGGCCATCGTGGGCGCCGCGGACACGCGACTCCAGGGGCACCGCCCGACCGTCTCGGACGGATTCCGCGCGGCGAACGGGTGCTTCTTCCGCATCGTCGCCTGGAGCCTGTTCGCCGCCACGTTCGGCGTCCTCCTGCGGCTCGCCTCCTTGCGGTGGGAGCAGGCGGGGAGGATCCAGGCCCGCATCCTGGGGAACCCGTGGCCCATCGCGAGCGTGTTCGTCCTTCCCGCGATGGCCGTGGAGGACCTCGGCCCCGTCGGGGCGTTCCGCCGCAGCCGCCACCTGGTCCGCGAGCGCTGGGGCTCCCACCCGAGCGGCGTCCTGGGCACCGGCGTCGTGTTCCTCCTCCTCTGGCTCTGCGGGTTCGTCCCCCTGCTCTGGGGAATCCTCGGAGACGGCGGCTATCTCGGGGTCGGCCTCGCGGTGCTCCTCTGGCTCGGGCTCATGGCCCTGTGGTCCGTGGTCCACGGGATCCTCGTGACCAGCCTGTACCACTACGCCACGGAGAGCAGCGCGGCCTTCGGGTTCAGCTGGAAGGCGCTGAACCACCCGTGGATCCGCTAGGCGCCGTCGCGAGGAAGGCCCGCAGAACCTCCTCGTGGGGCGCGTCCGTCCGGACGCCGCGCGGATGGAAGTGGGTGCGCTCCGCGCGGAAGCCCACGGCCCGCAGACTTTCCAGGAAGCGGTCGAGCTTGGGCGGCGACCCCCGGAGGCGCTTCGCCATCTCGTCCGTGGTCACGAAGAAGGGCGGCAGGTCGATCTCCCGCCGGAGCGTGTCCAGGAGCCGTCCCCCGGCCGCGGACGTCCATTCCGAGGGGGACAGGGACCGCACGAAGGCGGGATCCCCGAGGGGTCCCGTCCAGAGGGGGCCGATCGCCTCGGGCTCCCGTGCGTCGACCCGGCGGAACACCCCCTCCCGGTCGCGGAGGTAGTAGCCGAGCTCCGCTGGGGGCTCCTTGAGCCCGTCCAGCACCCGGAGGTGCACGCGGAAGAAGTGCTCCGCGGCGAAGGCGAGCTGGGGTCGGATCCCCTTGGCGTGGGCCTCCGCGACGCGGGCGATGTATCCCAGGAGGATCCGGAGACCGATCTCGTGGCCCTGCTCGCACCGGAGGGGATGGGCCACATAGCGGCGCTGGCACGTCTTCGGATACGTCCCGCAGAGAGGTGCCGTGTCCGTGGCCGTGATCCCCAACCCGGAGGGCGTCTTCGCGCCGTGGAGTGCGTGCCCGAGGAACGGCGTCGGCGGTCCGAAGGGGTCGATGTCGACGTAGTCGTACGCCGTTCGGGCCAGGTGGCCTCGGAGGTCGCCGTGGAAGACCTCGCCGGCGAGGCCGTTCCGCTCGAGGTTCATGCGAATGAGCACCGCGGCCTCGGGAGACATGTCCACGAACCCCAGGTCCGGGATGCCCGCCTCGAGCCCCATGCGGACGCCCCACGCCCCGGTGGCCGCGAGACCGTCCAGCACGCGCGTCGGCCGGCCCGGCCACCTGGCCAGCACGACCGCGCTGAGGTCGCGGTTCACCGTCATCGTGGGATTGTAGAACGGGTACGGACCCTTGGCCCCGGGCCCCTTGCGGCGCGGCACGTCGGGCACGAGCAGGCGCGCGTGGCCCTCGACGACCTCCTTGAGCGGGAAAGGGAAGTCCACGACGGCGGAATCGCAGCCGGCCAGATAGGCCTTCGGGTCAGAGGACCTCGCCCTTCATCAGCTTCACGATCTTGTAGGGCAGCAGGTTCCGGTTGACCAAGGTGACCTCGAGGATCCGCACGTCATCTCGGCGGCGGATGTCCTGCAGGAGCGGATTGCGGGACTTCTTGTGCAGGGTGAGCAGGAGCGGCTTGTCCGCCTCCAACGCGTCCTTCACGGCCTGGACGAAGTTGGGCGACTCGACCTCCATCTTCCCCACCTCGTCGATCACGATGACGTCCGCGCCGTCCGTGGCGCGCCGCAGCGCGTTCACGCCGACCTCCTCGAGCGCGCTGATGTCGATCCCGTAGCGGCCGACCATGGTCTTGGACTCGATCTCACGCGACGCGAAGACCCGCTTCTCCTTGGTCGTCCAGTCGAGGACGTAGAACCCTTCGCGGCGATTGCGCTTGACGATGGGCTCCGTGATCATGCCGCCGACCTTCTTGCCGTCGGCCTCGAGCATCTCGATGACTTTGAGAAGGCAGAAGGTCTTGCCCGCCCCGGGGAGGCCCGTGATGCCGATCTTCAACGCCTCACCCATCGGGCCAAACTCCAAGTTCACCCATAGGGCAGGGTTCTATAAAAACCGTCACCGCAGCCGTCGAGGGGCGTCAGGAGGGCTGGGCGGGGGCCCGGTCCTTCACCGGGGACGCGGGCGGCCGCGGGCTCGATACCTCGGGCCGGCGGACCTTCCGGACCATGAGGATGGGGGTCGTCGTCTTGCGGGCGATCTGGTCCTGCATGGGCCCGAACGCGAACTGGGTCAGCCGCCACTCGCTGCTCGCGCCGAGGACCAGGAGGTCGTAGTTCGCGGCCTCGGCCACGACCGTGTCCACGACGTTCCGGATGCGGACCATCTTCTCCTCGAAGGGCACGCCGTGCGTCCGGCACATCGCCGCCAGCCGGGCCGAGTACGTCCGCTCCCTCTCCGCCTCGAGGTCCGTCTGGACCACGCTCAGGACGGTGATCTTCGCCTTGTGCTTCTTCGCGAGGAGGATCGCGTACCCCGTGGCGTAGGACAGGTGCCACTCGGGCGCGTTCATGATCAGGATCCGGTCCAGCTTCTCCTTGAGCCCCGCGGCCTTGAAGACGACCACGTCGCAGGGGGCCTCCTGGACGAAGCGGTCCACGTTGGACCCGAGGATCCGACCGCGGCGCCAGCCGCCCTTCCAGCCGGCGACGAGGAGGTCGATGTCCTCGTCCCGGATGTTATCCAGAATCGCGTCGTACACGCGGTGGCTGACCTCGACTCGCGCCTTCACGTCGACCCCGGCCTCCTCCGCGCGACGCCGGAGACGGCCCAGGGCCCACCGCACCTCGCTCAGGTAGAGCCGGTCGATCGCGTCCACGGGGAGCGTCTCGGGCACCTCGACGACGTGGAGCAGGGTGAGCTCCCCGCCCTCCACCTGGGCCACCAGGGAGGCGAAGTCCACGAGCTCCGTGCGCTCGAAGTCATCGATGGGCAGCAGGATGCGGTACCGCGGCCGGGTCACGGGGAGCACGGAGCCCACGACCCGCGTGACCCCTGCGACGACCTCCTTCCTCTGGTAGAGGTAGTGCACCCCGAGGCCCAGGGCGATCCAGCCCAGGGCGATGAACCAGGCCGGCGACTCGATCGTCCATAGGCTCAGCGCGAGCATGAACTTCGTCATGATCCCGATGATCGGGATGAGCGGGAAGATGGGGATGAGGTAGTAGCTCTTCACGTCGGGCATGGTCCGCCTGAGGACGATAACGGCCCAGTTCACGAGCAGAAAGAGGAGGAGGAACATGATGTCCGCGCTCGCCGCGACCGTGCTCAGGGGCAGCGCGACGACGAGGAGGATGATGATCGCACCGCTGGTCAGGATCGCGTAGTGCGGGGTCCGCTTCTTGGGATGCAGCTCGCTCAGAAGGCGGGGAAGGGTCCCGTCGCGCCCCATCGCGAAGGCCACGCGGCTCGAGGAGAAGATGAGCGAGTTCAATGCCGCCACGGCTCCCAGGACCACGCCAAAGGCGACGATGGGGAGACCGAAGGGCATCACGAGGTCGGCCAGCTCGGCCACCGCGTTCGTGTTCCCTTCCACGACACCGCCCGCGCCGGTCTGGATGAGGCACGCCGCCTGGCTGGGGCTGCAGTTGCCCGCAAGCCCCACGGCGACGAACGCGACGAGGATGAAGATCAGGGT
>DUJI01000161.1 GCA_013329855.1 Thermoplasmata archaeon
CAGCACAACACCCCCTTCCCCGTCGGTGCAGCCTGCCTCGAGATTGGCTGCGGCAACGGCGACCTAGCGTCCCGGGTCGTTGAGAGCCTGCGGCCCGCACGGTACGTGGCCACGGACCTCGACTCCCGGCAGCTCGACGCCGCCAGGAAGCACCTCGCAATCCGCTACCCGGGCGGCCTACCTCCGTCTCTGGAGCTCCGAGAGGCGGACATGCTCCGCATGCCCTTCCCCGACGGCTCCTTCGATGCGGCCCTCGCCGTCGTCTCCATCCACCACGCGACCCCGAACCACCATGAGTCCGCCGAGGTGCCGCGGGCCCTTGCGGAGATCGACCGCGTGCTGAGGCCAGGCGGCGTCCTCGTGTATGAGGAGATCCTCCACCAGGATCTCATCCGCGCGTGGCTCGCGGAGCACGGCTACGTGCTCTCGGGGATCGAGCGTGGGTTCAAGCGGGAGTCCGTGGTGGCGAAGAAGTCCAGCGGCTCAACGTGACCCGGTCGATCAGAGGTCGTCCTTCTCCGCCGTCTGGTCGGCGCTGCCCGCGTTGCCGGGAGGCTCCTTGGACGCCTTCTTCGGCGGCTCTTCCTCCGAACCTGTGGACGGGGAGATCATGCTCCGTCCCGCGGGGCCCGTGGGGGCGCTCGATTGCCGCGACCGCGCATCCTCCGCCCGGCCGTTCTTGCGCGGGAGCTGCCCCTTCATCAACGTTCCACAGGTGTGGCAGACCTTGGCCGTCACGGAGTTCAGGGTGCCGCAGTTCGGGCAGGGCTTGGAACCCTTCCGGCGGACCTCCTCCTCCTCACGCCGCCAGTCGTCGTACGTGACGAACGTGGGCTGGGTGCGCCACCACTCCTGGAACTCCTTGTCCGTCAGCGTGCGCCGCAGCTGACGCTGGGCCTCCGTGTGGAACTTCTCCACGATCTCGTCGTACTGGAGGCGCATCTTCTCCTGGTAGTCCGCCTGGTCCAGCTCGCCCGTCGCGAACTCGATGCCGCACTCGGGGCACTGCTTGACCTCGACGGGGATCCAGGCCTGGCAGTTGGAGCACTTGGCCAGGTCCTTCTCGAACTCCACGCCGCAGCGCGGGCACACGGCGGCGTCCGCGTGGATGTACGCGCCGCACTCCCCGCACTCGACCATCTTGCCGAGGCCGTACACCTTGATGTAGACCGTGACGCCGATGAGGATCGCCGCGATGACGGCGAGGAGGACCAGGAACAGCCACCACGGCAGGCCGATCAGGGGGACGAGGGTGTCCAGGAAGGGAACGGGCGTCTGCACGGAGACCGCGCGGGAGTCGGGCTGGATCGTGTTCGAGGCCGGTGTGACCGCGAGGAGGTAGGAGCCGTCCGTGAGGTTGGCGGGGAGCGTCAGGGTCGCGAGGAAGAAGCCGTTGAGTCCCGAGATGGCCGGCGCGTTCGCGACGACGGTGGCGCCGGAGCGGAGCTCGATCGTGAGGGCGACGCCGACGATGCCGATCGCGTTCGGGTCCCGCACGTAGCCGCTCACGCTCAGCGTGCTGCCGGGCGTCAGGGCCTGGCCCACGTCGGGCGCGGCGATGGCCACGAAGCCGCCCGGCGGCGGCTGGACGACGACGGAGACGTTGAGGACGTTGTTCACTTTCTGCGCGGGGCCGCCCTCGTAGATCGTATCATTGGGGTCCACGGCGAGCTCGATCGTGTGGGCTCCCAGGGACGCGATGCCGCCGATGTCCAGGGTCGCGTTCGCGGACTGGCTGACCGTGAGCCCGTCTACGCGGGCGAGCGGCGCCGAGCGGTTGCCGTCCAGGAAGGCGGCGATGGAGACGCCCGTCGCGGTGGTCTGCCCCTGATTGTAGATGACCGCGTGGATGGTGAAGGGCGCGTTCTGGCTCAGGTTGAGGAGGGCGGGATAGTCCGACGCGTGGAGTGCAAGGTCGGGTGGCGTCCGGACGTAGACGTCCGCGAGGCTCACCGTGACCGCGATGCGGTTGTCCGTGACCGTGCCCGCGGGATACGGGTTGAAGGCCACCCCGCCCGAGAACGACGACGTGTTGTACGATACCACGAAGCGGTAGTTGCCGAAGGAGTTCGCGTTGGGCAGACTGGTCCAGGTGATCTCGTCCGTGAACAGGGGAATCCGCGCCAGCCCGTTCGAATCCGTCCGGTTCCAGGCCGTGGCGCCGCTCGCGGTGCGGCCCAGGAAAGCCAGGGTCTCGGCGCTGGGAACCGCGGAGAACCCGTCATCCGGGTATCCGGCCGTCGTCCCGTTCGCGCTGAACGTGGACCAGATCGCCGCGCCGGTCACCGGGAAGGCTGTGGCGTCCCGGACCGAGACCTCCAACCATCGGAGGAGATCGATCGTCCCGCCGGGGTCCGGGGCGAACGCGGGCTCCCAGCTCGTCTCCACGGTGGGATCCTGCGATCGGTTGATTGTCACGCCGAACAGGTACGCGATCGACGTTGCATCCACGTGCAGGGCGTTGTGCAGCCCGGTGACGTTGGAATAGTCGACGTCCAGGAAGGAGTCGTACGCGGTGAGCGAGCTGCCTGCGGTGAGGGTGATGTTGGCCGCCTCGCTCGCGGATACGTACGGGGCCACGAGGGTCCAGTTCTCGAAGACGTGGTCGATGCGGGATCGGACCAGGGTCGCGGCGGTGGACGCCCAGGAGATGACCGCGCTGTCGTTGTTGTCGTCCACATCCAGGCCGGTGATTTGGACCTGTGCGGTCGTGAATCCAGTGATCGTGGAGTCCGCCATTCGGATCGTCGCGCCCGTTGCGTTGAACCAGCCGGGGAACTGCAGCAGGGAGCCGTTCATCATCGTGAACTGGCTTCCCGCGCCGGAGACGTTCACGGCGAGTGTCAGGTACGGATCGATG
>DUJI01000148.1 GCA_013329855.1 Thermoplasmata archaeon
CCACTCCTGGAACTCCTTGTCGGAGAGGGCCCGGCCGAGCTGCCTCGAGGCGTCCTCCTTGAACTTCTGCACGACCTCATCGTACTGGAGACGCATCTTCTCCTGGTAGTCCGCCATCTCGACCTCGCCGGTCGCGAACTCCACGCCGCACTCCGGACACTGCTTCACGTCGACGGGGATCCAGGCCTGGCAGTTGGAGCACTTGGCCATGTCCTTCTCGAACTCGACGCCGCACTTCGGGCAGATCGTCGCGTCCTCGGGGATGAAGGCGCCGCACTCGCCGCACTCGACCATCTTGCCCAGCCCGTAGACCTTGAAGTAGACCGTCACACCGATGACGATCGCGGCCACGGCGGCGATGATGATCAAGAACAGCCACCAGGGGATGCCCAGGAGGGGCACGGGGGAGTCCAAGAACGGCACATTCCGCTTGACCAGGATGGACGGCGCGGCCGCGGTGATCGTGCCCTGGTTGGACGACACCCGCAGGGGGTACTGTACGTCCGCCTCGCCGTTCAGCGCGAGGACCGCTTGGAACAGGCCGTTCGTGTCCGTCGTCTGGCTCACGGACTGCAGCACGTTCCCGCTGCCGTCCACGATCGCAATCGTGACGTTCAGGCCCGCGATGCCGTTCTGCGCCGGGGTGTTGTCTCGGACGACGCCTGCGACGCTCACGGAGTCTGTGGGCCCGAAGGTCGTGCCCGCGATCGGGTTGTAGAGGACGACGGTTCCCGAGGGCGGATTGACGGTCAGGGTGACGTTCGCGTAGTTGTTCGCGTAGACGTTACCCCCTTCCACCAAGGTGTGGTCCGGGTTGACCACGATGTTCAGGATCTTGGTCCCGGGTGTCGGGATGCCGGAGACCTGCACGGTGACGTTCGTCTGCGTCGCCACGGCCACGCCGTCCGTGCGGCCGTACGCCGCGGAGTAGTTGCCGTCGATGTAGACGGCCACGGACGTGTTCTGCACCGCGGTCTGGCCTAGGTTGTACACGTGGACCACGATGGAGAAGGCCTTGTTCTGGGTCGCCGTGATCGGCGAGTACTGGGACGGGAACAGGGCGAGGTCCGGCTGAGAGGCGACGAGCGCCTGGATGCGGATCGCGTTGTTCGTGTAGTTGTAGTCGTGGTTCCGCATGGAGTTGTTCGCGGTCACCAGGTAGAACGTGATGTTGTGGTATCCGGTCGTCGTGGGGTGCCAGAGGACCTCGATGTGGGCGACCTGCCCCGTGTTCACGTTGAAAGTCACCTGGTTCGAGACCAAGACGCCGCCGTCCCGGATGAAGACGGTCGCGGCGGTCGCGGCCCCAGTGCCGATGTTATGGATGGTGACTTCCACGGGCACGTCGTTGTTTACGACGGGCTCCGCCGGGATGGAGATGTCGCTCGCTCCCGTGAACGCGAGGTCGGGCCAGGTGAACAGGGACAGGCCCTGGGTCGCGATGTTGTTCGTCAGGTCCGTCTCCGGAATCGCGCTCGCGCCGCCTGGGCTGCCCAGGGGCGGGTTCACGACCACGGAGATCAGGAGGCTCGTCTCGAAACTCCCGGAGACCGACCAGGTCACGGCGGCCGTCATGTTGTCGTTCGCCGGGACCGAGGCGATCGTCGCGTTCCCGATCATGAGTCCGGCGGCCTGGTAGGCGGCCACGGAGGAATCCATGATCCCGTCGCCGTTCGTGTCCACGTTGGTGGAGAAGAAGGCCACCACGACGTTGCTCACGGGGTTCGCCCCCGCGTCATGGATCGACGCGCTGATCGTGATCTGGGTCTTCAGGGGCTGGAAGGTCGAGACCCCGTTGCCACCCGAGATCGTGATGCTCGCGACGGTCAGGTCCGGGGTGAGGCCAGGGACCGGGACGCCGACGACCACGTCCAGGTTGTTGTCCGCGTCCGCGATACTCGGGTAGGGCGGGAAGGACGCCGAGTCATTCCCGATGTAGTTTGGAGCGTACTTCGCGGTCACTTCGTAGCTCCCGAACGTGAACGCGTTAGGCAGGCTCGTCGAAGTGATCGTGTCCGTCCACAGCGGGATCAGGGCTTGGCCTGACGTGTCCGTCGTGTTCCAGTTGGACGCGGACCGGCCGAGGTACCAGAGGGTCCGGGAGCCCGGCGTCAGGGCATTCCCGTTGTCCGGGTACTGGGCCGTCTGCGCGCCGATGTGGGACCAGATCGTGGCCGCGGTGAGCGGGGTGCCGTATGGGTCCGCCGCCGTGGTGTGCATCCACCGCAGGATGTAGACGGTCGAGGTGCCGTCGGGTACGATGGCGGGGAGCTGCAAGTACTGGGGCGTGGATGCGCTCTGCACCTCGTCGAGGGTCATGTTGTACAGGTAGGCATGGGATCCCGTGAGCACGCTCAGCACGTTGTGGATCTGCCAGTTGTTCGTGAAGTCCACGCCAATGTACGTGTCGTAGGCATACAGGTTCGAGTTGGTCTGGAGCGTGACATTCTTCGAAACGCCGCCCGCTTGCGTGTTCTCGTAGATCCGTGTGATCGTGGACCCGAACAGGTAGGCGGTCGCGGTCGTCATGGTGATGACGGCGGAATCGTCGTTCTGGTCCACAAACGCGCTGTTGCCCAGGCCGCTCAGCTCTGCGGCCGAGAAGCCCGTGATGGTGGACGCGGTCATGTTCAGGACAGAGCCCGAGTTGAGGGCGAGCGTTCCCGGGAACTTGAGCATGGAGTCGGACGCCATGACGAGGTTGCCGCTCACGGAGGCCGACAGCGCCACGTACGGGTTCAGCGTGTTCGTGGACGTCGTGATCATGGAGTTGTCCAGGATGAGGGACCCGCCGGCCGCCACGGTCAAGGCGTGGATGTGACCCGTGTCTTGGACGAACGTAATCCCTCCGTTGACCAGGGTGAGGCTCCCGGTGCCCGTGATGCTGAGGTCGCCGTCCAGGTAGAACATGATCCCGGAGCAGACCTGGGCCGAGCTCACGGTCCAGGTGCTCGTCAGGATGCTGCTCGCCTGGCCGCACGTGTCGGCGCTTGCGGGGGCCGCCGTCGACAGGACGACGCCCAGCAGGCCGCCGATGGCCAGTAGCGAAACGATCATAAGGCTCAGCGCCTTGCCATTCTTCGTGGCTCGGTCAGACATCGCAAGACCTCCCGGGGTGGAGCCGAAGGGCGAGCGCCCTGAGACTACATCCGGTGGGCATGTGGGCGGCCCATCCTGACCCTCTTTATAAATAGGTTACCGCGCGATTATCTATCTCGATAGCGAGATACTACCGATTCTGATAACACATACGTTTCCATGGAGAGAATATTTTCATATTTAGAATCCAATGAAAATGGCGAAAGGGACGCTGCGGAGGCCTCGTTTCGAGGGCCTCCGCGAGCGTCGTTCGCGGCTCAGATGACCTTCTTCTTGAGCACCTTCTTGACCGTCGATACCTGGCCCTTCTTGCCCGACTTGTCCTCGTCGGTGGACATCCGGTGGCCGCAGGCGTAGCACATGATCGCGTCGCTCGAGATCATCGTGCCGCACGCGGGACAGGCAATTTCGCTCTCTCCGCCCGTCTCCTCCGTGGCCGTCTCTTCCTCTGACATCCGGTGGCCGCAGGCGTAGCACATGATCGCGTCGCTCGAGATCATCGTGCCGCACGCGGGACACGGGATCTCCGCGCTTGCCGCCTCTTCGGCGGGCTCGGCTTGGACCTGGACGGCTGGCTTCACGGCGGCCTTGGGAACCTGCGCAGCGGGCTGGGCCGCGGGGGTGCCGGGTTGGGGCCGGACTCCCGGCGGGGCTGTGGCGGGTCCCGGTGCCGTCGTCCGGACCGCGGGGGAGGGAGCTGCCGCGGCGGGGTGGGGGGGTCCGGGAGCCTGAGGCGCCTGCGCCTGCTGGGCCCGGAGGCTCTGCTCGAGGGCGAGGAGCTGCTTCTCCCGGTCCGCTAGGCGCCGGGTCTCGTCCGCGATCCGGGTTCGGGCTTCGGCGAGCGCCTGCTCTTCCTGGGCGAACCCCTTCTCCCGCTCGAGCTGCTCACGCCCCTTGGCGATCTGGGACTCCAGGGCGGCCTTGTGCTCCTCGAGAACCTTGAGGAGGCTCTCCTGCCGCTGCGCGATCTCGTTCTTGCGGGAGGCGATCTCGTTCGCGTGGGCGGCACTCTCCTCATGCCTCTTGGCGATCTCGTCCTCGCGGTTCATGAGGGATTCGAGGCGCCTCGAGAGCTCCTCCTCGCGCTGGACGAGGCCTTGCTCCTTGGCGAGGACCTTCTGCCGGGTGGATTCGAACTCCTGTTCGCGCTGATCCAGGCCGCGCTCCGTCTGTTCGAGTTCCTTTTCACGCGCCCGCATGCCCTTCTCGCGCCCGGTCAACGCGTCGCGTTCCTCGGCGAGTCCGGCCCTTTCCTGATCGAGCGCCTGCCGGTCTTCCGTGAGCTTGGTCTCCCGTTCCTGCAGAGCCGTCTCGCGCTCCTTGAACTCGGCATCGCGCGACTTGATGCTCTCTTCGAGTTTCTTCAATGCGTCCAGTGCGTCCAAGATCGATCCTTCGGCCATCTACGGTTCCCTCCCGCGGGGTTCGTGTGTTCCCTGGCGCCTCCCAGGTGCCAGAGGCGTGAATCGGATCATGCGATGCCCCCTCCCGTCTCGAAGATGGGCCCGAGGACGGTGAGCCCTCCTTTCCTGGGCTCGACGGCGTGCTTCTCCATGGAGTGCTCGACGGCTCGCATCTTCTCCACCTGGAGGTACCGGACGAGCTTGCCGCGGGACCGGTCGAGCCCGAGCATGA
>DUJI01000090.1 GCA_013329855.1 Thermoplasmata archaeon
AGGGGAGTGAAAGTGACCTTAATGACCGTGGCCCTGGGAAATCGGCCGAACGATGTTCCGGGGAGGCGCAACGGCTGTGGAGCGATGTGGCCTCAGAGTACTCAAAGAGGCGAGAGGAACCCCTTCCCCAGCGCTTGCCACCGTTTGTTGGTCCTGCCCGCCTCGCGAGAATGTCCATACAACCCGACCGGAATCCTGATGGAGCCGACCCAAGCTCTGCCGCCTCATGGAGCTGCAGACAGCTCTCCTAACCCGCCGCAGCGTGCGCGCCTTCACGGACAAGCCTGTGCCCGAGGCGCTCCTGCGGCAGCTCGTCGAGCTCGCGAACTGGGCTCCCTCCGCGGGGAACCTGCAGGCTCGCGACTTCATCGTCGTGCGAGACGCGGCCACCCGGAGTGCTCTCGCTCGAGCGGCGGATCAGGTGGAGCTAGCTCAGGCTGCGGCGGTCCTCGTGGTCTGCACGAACGCGCGCCGGATCGGCAAGTACGGCGTGCGAGGACGGGAACTCTTCTCCATCCAGGATGCCGCCGCGGCGACCCAGAACTTCCTGCTCGCGGCCCACGAGAGCGGACTCGGGGCCGTCTGGATGGGGTCCTTCGACGAGGAGGCGGTCCGCAAGATCCTCGGAATCCCCGGCTATGCGCGGCCGGTCGCCCTCGTGGCCGTTGGATGGCCTGCGGAGAACCCTCCACCGCCCAAGCGCCTCCCCTTGACCGAGGTCCTCCACACGGAGCGCTGGTGACCCGCGGCGGAACGCTCAAGTAACGCCCGCTCCTTGGACGGCCGTCATGAAGGCGGCCCTCTCCTCCTTCGACCTCAAGGCCCTCGTCGCGGAATGGCAGGAGCTGGTCGGAGGGTACCTGGACAAGGCGTACCAGCGGGAGGACGAAGTCATCTTCCGGATCAACGTGCCCGGGCGGGACCGGGTCGAGCTGTACTCCAAGTCCGGGTCGTGGCTCTGCCTCCACGAGGTGGAGGAGAAGCCCGAGACGCCACCCGTGTTCGCGCAGACCCTGCGTCGTCTCCTGGACAACGCGCGGATCACCGCGGTGGAGCAACGGGGGTTCGATCGGATCGCCGTGTTCACCGTGGAGCATGCGGGCGAAACGCTGCGGATCGTCTTCGAGGTGTTCGGCAAGGGCAACCTGGTGGTCCTCCGCGGGGACACGACGGTGGCCTGCCTCAGCACCCAGAAGTACAAGGACCGCGCCGTGCGACCCGACGAGCCCTATGCCTTCCCGCCCTCGGACGTGGACCCGTTGGAGCTGGACCGCTCGGGATTCGGCACGACGATCCGCGGGGCCAAGGGGCAGGTCGTCCGCGTCCTCGCGAGCATCCTGAACCTGGGCGGGCAGTACGCGGAAGAGCTGTGCCTCCGCGCCGAGGTCGACAAGGACACGAAGGTGAAGGAACTCACGGACGCCCAGCTGGACGCCCTCTACACCGCGCTCAACAACGTCGTCGTGGCGATCGAGCAGGAAGGGAGACCCGCGGTCCTCCTGAAGGAAGGGCGCGCCGTGGACGCGACGCCCATCGATCTCGTCCAATACACGGGGGCCGAGCGCCAGGAGTTCCCCACGTTCAACACGGCCCTCTCCCACTATCTCGACATCGCGGAGCCCGCCGCCGCGGCAGCTGACGAAGTCGCCTCGAAGTATGAACGCCGCATCGCGCAGCAGGAGGAGACGCTCCAGGGACTGCGCGACGAGATCGTCCGGCACGAGGCCCAGGCGCTCTTCCTCTACGGTCACTACGCGGTCTTCGACGAGCTCCTCAGGGCCATCCGCGAGGGGAGGGATCCACCGGAGAATGCCCAAGTGAAAGCCGTCGACCGGAAGGCGCACACGGTCACCCTGGCCATCGCGGACTTCGATTCCCTGGTCCTCGAGTACGACAAGGACGTGACGGCCAACGCGCAGGCGTTCTACGAGAGGCGGCGCGAGGCCCAGCTCAAGGCCCAGCGCGTCCAGGAGGCCATCGAAACCACCCGCCGGGAGACGGAGGCGGCCCGGAAGAAGGCGGTCAAGGTGGCCAAGCGGCCCAAGGTGAAGGGCACGAAGGCCATGTGGTTCGATGCCTACCGGTGGACGATGTCCTCCGAAGGGTTCTTGATCCTCGGAGGCCGCGACGCGCGGACGAACGACCAGCTTGTTAAGAAGCACCTCAAGGAGGGAGACCGCTACGCTCACGCGGACCTCCATGGTGCCCCGTCCACGGTGGTCAAGGAAGGGTCTAAGGCGGGCGAGCCCACGCTGCGGGAGGCCTGCGAGTTCGCCCTCGTGTACAGCAAGGCATGGTCCGCGGGGATCGCGAGCGGGAGCGCGTACTGGGTCCTGCCCGAACAGGTCTCCAAGCAGGCGGAGTCGGGCGAGTTCCTGCCGCGCGGGGCGTTCGTCATCCGCGGGAAGCGCAACTACCTTCACGACCTGCCCGTTCGGATGGGGCTGGGGGAAGCGGAAATCGAGGGGCGTCGAAAGATCATGGGCGGACCTGTGTCCGCCGTGGCCGCGCGGTCCTCGAAGTACGTCGTCTTGATTCCGGGGAAGGAGGACCGAGAACGCGTCGCGAAACGCCTCGCCGCGGCCTTCGAGGTGCCCATCGAGGAGATCGCGCGGATCCTGCCGCCGGGTGGCGTCGAGATCGCCGAGGCGGTCCGGGTGACCCTCTGACCGTGCGTTGTCGCACCCTGGTCCCCAGTTCCGTGTGGTCCGCCACGTTGTACAATAAGAAACAATAAAGGCCCCTCATCCGTTACCGGCCTCACCGGAACGTCGGGGTGTGAGGATGCATTCTGGTTCTCTTGTCGTGACCCTGCCCGAGGACGACCGTCCCACGAAATGGTACAACATCCAGGCCGACCTGCCCGAACCGCTCCCTCCGCCCAAGGATCCGGAGCAGGGCCCGTCCCGCGTCAAGGCGCTGCCCGACCTGCTCTTGGGCGAGTGCCTCCGCCAGGAGAACTCGACGGAGCGGTGGATCGACATCCCCGAGGAGGTCCAGGAGCTCTACGTCCAGGCGGGCCGCCCACGGCCGCTCATCCGCGCGCGGCGCCTCGAGCAGAAGCTGGGGACTCCCGCCCACCTCTACTACAAGGCGGAGTTCTACAGCCCCACAGGCAGCCACAAGGTGAACACGGCCCTGGCCCAGGCGTACTATGCGAAGAAGGAGGGATACGAGCGCCTCACGACGGAGACGGGGGCGGGCCAGTGGGGCACCGCGCTCGCGTACGCCGCGAGCCTGTCCGGGCTGAAGACGACGATCTACTGGGTCCGCGCGGTCCACGACTGGAAGGCGCAGCGGCGCGCGTTCATGAAGCTCTACGGCGCGGAGGTGTACGCGTCCCCGAGCGACCACACGGCGACGGGCCGCGAGCTCCTGAAGCAGGACCCGAACCATCCGGGCTCCCTGGGCATCGCGGTCTCCGAGGGCCTCGAGGACGCACGGGGCGACGACAAGGCGATCTACTGCCTGGGCTCCGTCCTGAACCACGTCCTCCTCCACCAGACCGTCATCGGCCAGGAGGCGATCAAGCAGATGGAGATGGCGGGCGGCCTGCCGGACGTCATCTTCGGATGCGCGGGAGGCGGATCGAACTTCGGCGGACTCGTGTTCCCGTTCATCCACGAGAAGTTGGAGGGAAGGTGGAACGGGGAGATGGTCGCCGTGGAGCCCGTCTCTTGCCCGACGC
>DUJI01000005.1 GCA_013329855.1 Thermoplasmata archaeon
GGGCTACGAGGAAGGAGTTCCGGAGGCCCAGCGAGAGCGGGCATCCCGTGTAGTTCCAGGCGGAGATGAAGTTCGCGAGGGTGACCGTGAACGGGGACAGGTTCCACCAGCCAAGACTTGTCTGGTAGAGCGGACGGATTGCGACCATTGCGACGCCGATGAAAGGAACGAGCCAGATGAGCCCGATGGCCCATGCCACCCCGTTGATCGCGAGGCTCTTCGGGCGGACCCGGAACCGCCATCGTTTCCTGCGACGCCGGGCGGGCACGCGCTTCGTAGTCTCAGCGTTCACGCGCCGCCCTCCGGAGCGTCGGGAGCCTCGCGGGTCTTGCGTCCCCTCAGCGCATCATCCGCGTGCGCTTTCGATGAGGCCGGACGCTTGCGTCTCTTGCGCTGCGGTATCGAGAGCAGCTTCCGGAACAAGACTACCGCGACGATCAGCGTGAAGATTGTGAGCAGGGTCGCCACCACGGCGGCGTTGTTGTAGTTGATTGTTAGGAAGTAACGGTACATCTGCAACGCAAGCACATCCGCCGCGCCACCCACCCCACCTGCCGCGTTCGTGGCCCCGATGACGATGTCGAAGAGCTTGAGTTCCCAGAGGATTGTCATGGTGACGATTACGAGGGTCACGGGCCGAAGGAGCGGCCAAGTGATCTTGCGGAAGATCCGCCACTCCGACGCGCCGTCGACCCGCGCCGCCTCGAAGTAGTCCTTGGGGATCGTCGTGAGCCCCGCGGAGTACACGATCATGCTAAATCCGGTCCAAGACCAGACGGTCCCCATGATAAGGCCGAAGAGAAGCGTCGTCGGCGAGGTGATCCAGCTCACGTCGAGGCTCGGGATTCCGAGGAAACCGAAGAACGCCGGGACAATCCCGATGGGCGCCTCGAGGATAAACCGCAAGACGACCCCGATTACGATGAGTGGCGTGACCATGCCGAGGAAGATGAGAGATTTGATGATGGAGGCACCGCGGACGTTCTGCAGCAGGATGGCGAGGAAGAGACCCAGGAAGAGGGTCAACGGAAGATGAAGGAGTGTCCAGAGGAGGTTGTTCACCAGTGTGCCGCATGGTGGCCCCTGCTCCAGGCACGCTGAATTGAAGGTGTCATGCGATCCCAGGACGGATTGGTAGTTGTTCAGGCCCACTCCGCTCGGCGTGATGAAACTCAGGCTCAACGTGGCTACGATTGGGTAGAGGACGAGGACAATGAGCAGGATCGCCGCCGGGAGGAAGAAAGCGAGGAACTTGGCCTGGGACCCAAGCCATCGTCGAGTCGACCGAGGTAGAAAAGAGAAGACGGGCCGGGAGGCCTCCCGGCCCGGTTGTTCCTTCATGACTGGGCTGCGGCAGCGGTCTGGATCGCGGTCAGGATCGTCTGCCAGTTCGCAGGCGTCGCCCAGAGCGGCTGGAGGTCGCTCCAGAACGTGGTCTGGAACGGGTTGCCGATCGTGTCGTCCAGATCGGGCAGGACCGTCTTGCCCTGGAGCAGGCCCGCAACCTTGGCGTCGATCGCGGGGTAGTCCGAGAGGGGCACGCCCGCGGCCGTCGCAATGTTGCCGCCCTGCTTCACCGCCTCGGCCTGCGCGTCCTTCGTGGACAGGAACTTCGCGAGCTGCTTGCCGAGGTCAGGGTGGGCGGCGTACATGGGCACGAAGAAATAGTCCGCGGCGAAGACGATTCCCTGGTTGGCGACTCCGCCTGGAAGGGCGAACACGGCCAGGTCACTCGTGTCCGGGACCATCCCCGTAATCCAACTGCCCATGAAGTAGAGCGGGTAGCTTCCGTTCCACCAGAGGTTCACGCCCGGATCATTCCAGGTGATGGGCTGGCTCCAGAATCCCGCCTGGAGCGTCTTCACGAGGTAGTTCTGGAAGACCGCCTCGACGCTCGGATCGGTCCATGAGAGTGTGCGGGCCGTGAGCTGCTGGTGCATGCTCGCCCCGCCATAGGTCTCGATGAAAGCCTCCGTCACGTCGGAGAGGGGCCATCCCACGCCGTCTCCGCTGAGGATGGGGTTCACGACGCCGGAGATGTTCTTGATTTGGGACAGCAGGGTCCAGAACTGGTCCCACGTCGTGGGCACTTGGAGGCTGTGGGCCTGGAAGAAGGAAGGCCGGTACCAGAAGCCTGGCTTCACCTTGCCCGTGTACGCGCCGCCCCAGATCGCGTTCGTCCCGTTCACCGGGGTCAGTGCGCCGGGCTGGTAGGTCGCGGGGTCGATCGTGCCCTTCAGGTTCGTGACCCAGCCCCGAGCCGCGTACTGCTGTATGGCGGAGCTTGGCATAAAGATCAAGTCGCCCTGTGACTGCTTCGCCTGGAACTGGATGGGCAGGGTGGTCGAGAGATCCTCTTGCCGGGAGGTCGTGTACTGGTAGGAGATCCCGGTATTGTTCGTGAGTAAGTCCAGGACCGGTTTGAACGCCTGCCATTCCGATCCCGCCCAGGGCCCGACGACCTGCACCGCGGGGGGTCCCGCGGGCGCAGGTGCGGTCACATAGTAGACCGTCAGGCCAGTCGCGACGTTGGTCACGATAAGGAGAGCCACTACGATACCGAGCAGCTTCCCACGCGACCTCGGGGGCACATACGGAGCCGGCTCGGACGGCGCTCCGCCCGAGGGTGGACTCGAGTCTGCCATTCTTTTTTCCCTCCTCCTACTGTGCGCCCGGATGGAGGCGAGGGGGTTTTACCTTTTCGGAACTCGATACGATGAATTGCTTGGCGTGAGCTAACTTCTTTCGAGGTTGTATCGGCGATGGCTTCACAAGCGTCCCGCCCTCACCCCGCTGGCCACGCCGTCGGGCCCCGATCCGGCTCGTCGGCTGTCAGGACCGCGGCGCGGTCTTGGGTTCTCCGACCCCGGACCACGGACTCCGGAAGTCCGCGAACAACGTGAGCCCGCCGTCCGCGAACAAGGTCTGCCCGGTGATGTACGCGGCCTCGTCGGAGGCGAGGAACGCGAAGACCCCCGCGATTTCCTCGGGTGTCCCCACGCGGGCCATCGGGATGTGCTTCTCGACGGCCTTACGGGCCTCGGGGTCGGTGTCCCAGGCAGCGTTGATCGGCGTTGCGATGGCCCCCGGTCCGACCGCGTTCACCCGGATGCCGCGGTCCGCGTACTCGAGCGCCAGGGTGCGGGTCAGTTGCCCCAGACCACCCTTGCTGATCGCGTAGCTCACGTACTGCGGCCTCGGGATCTCCTGGTGGACGCTCGAGTCGTTCACGATGACTCCGCCGCCTTGAGAGAGGAACTGCCGAATGGCCTCACGGGCGCAGAGGAACATGCCGCGGAGGTTCACCCCGAGGACGCGGTCGAAATCCTCGGCCGGGACGTCCTCGCTCGGTGAGATCTTCTGGATCCCGGCGTTGTTGATCAGGACGTCGATCTCGCCGGCCCAGGCGGCGAGCGCCTCGGCACAGGCCTTGCCGATGCCCAGCGAAGCGCCGGTGACCAGCGCGCGCCGGCCCGTCAGGTTCAGATCCATAAAACAGCCCTCCCTCGATTGCACAAATTTGGTTAGCCTTGCACATCCGCGATGCCGATCCTGACCACCGACGATGGCGTGAAGCTGTACTACGAGCAGACCGGCAGCGGTACGCCGATCCTGTTTGTACACGAGTTCGCCGGCGACTGCCGCAGCTGGGAGCCCCAGGTGCGTCACTTCTCCCGGCGCTACCGCTGCATCGCCTACAACGCGCGCGGTTACCCGCCCTCGGACGTGCCGCCCTCGCCCGATTCGTACTCGCAGCAGCGCGAGCGCGACGACGTGCGCTCGGTTCTGGACGCATTGAAGATCGAGCGCGCGCACGTGGTCGGGCTGTCGATGGGCGCCTTCGCCACGCTGCACTTCGGCATGCACTACGGCTACCGCGCGCTCTCACTCACGGTCGCGGGGGGCGGCTACGGCGCTCACCCGGCGCAGTACGCGCATTTTCAGGCCGACGCGAAGGCGAACGGGAAAACGATCCTGGACAAGGGCATGGCGCACTTCGCCTCGACCTACGGCGTCGGCGCGACGCGGGTGCAGTTCCAGAACAAGGACCCGCGCGGCTTCGCCGAATTCCAGCGCCAGCTCGCCGAGCATTCGCCACGGGGCTCGGCCAACACCATGCTCGGCTACCAGGCGCGCCGGCCCTCGCTCTATGACCTGACCGCCGAGATGGCGGGGATCAGGGCGCCGCTGCTGGTGATCGCGGGCGACGAGGACCCCTCGACGATCGAGCCGTCGCTGCTGATCAAGCGCACGGTGCCGGGCGCGGCGCTCGCGGTGGTGCCCAGGACCGGACACATGATCAACCTCGAGGAGCCGGCGCTGTTCAACAGGCTGGTCGAGGACTTCTTCCATCAAGCGGAGCTCGGACGTGCCTTCAACTGATGCGCTTTCACACCTGCGCGTGATCGACCTCACGCGCGTACGCGCGGGCCCGACTTGCGCCAAGCAGTTCGCCGACTGGGGCGCGGACGTGATCAAG
>DUJI01000206.1 GCA_013329855.1 Thermoplasmata archaeon
TCGACTACGGCAACAACATCCGCGGCGAGGCGAAGGACGCGGGCGTCGAGAACGCGTTCGAGTTCAAGGGTTTCGTGCCCCTGTACATCCGCCCCATGTTCTGCGAGGGGCGCGGCCCGTTCCGCTGGGTCGCGGTCAGCGGCGACCCGGAGGACATCCTGAAGACGGACAAGGTCGTCCTCAAGGAGTTCCCGAAGGATGCGACCCTGAAGCGGTGGATCGAGCTCGCGGAGACGTACCTCCCCTGGGAAGGACTGCCCGCCCGAGTCTGCTGGCTCGGGTACGGGGAGCGGGCGCGCTTCGGCGTCACAATCAACCGGATGGTCGGGTCCCACGAGTTGTCCGGTCCCATCGTGATCACGCGGGACCACCTGGATGCGGGATCCGTCGCGTCCCCCTACCGGGAGACGGAGGGCATGCGAGACGGGTCCGACGCGATCGCGGACTGGCCCATCCTGAACGCCCTCGTGAACACGGCCGCGGGCGCGGACCTCATCGCCGTGCACAACGGGGGAGGCGTGGGCATCGGCCTGTCGACCCACGCCGGGGCGCTCGTGGTCTGCGACGGCACCCCGGAGGCGGAGAAGCGCATCGGCCGCGTCCTCACCACGGACCCGGGCACGGGCGTCGTGCGCCACGCGGACGCCGGCTATCCGGAGGCCGTGCGGTTCGCGAAGGACCACGGCATCCGCATGCCGTCCCTCGAGTGATCCCGTGCCCAAGGCGCAGCGTCACCCCTGGGTCACCGTGGACGGCCTGGTCCTGCGCGACGCGAAGCTGGTCGCGGTGATCCGCCGGAACCCGCCTTTCCAGGGCATGCCCGCACTTCCCGGAGGGTTCGTGGAGCTCGGGGAGACCGTGGAGACGGCCGTGGTCCGCGAGGTGCAGGAGGAAACCGGGCTCGAAACGCGCATCCTCCGACTCGTCGGCGTGTACTCGGACCCGTCCCGCGATCCCCGGGGTCACACGGTCAGCGCGGCCTACGCCCTCGAGCCGATCGGCGGCGAGTTGAAGGCGGGGAGCGACGCGAAGGCGATCGCCCTCCTGGATCCCGACCACCTGCCGCCCATGGCCTTTGACCATGCGACAATCGTGGCGGACTGGCGGAGGGGTTAGAGGTCCGCGCCCGGCTTGGACCACGCCTTCTTCGCGGTTCCCGGGAGCAGACCCAGCAGGACGAGGAGCGCGGAGGAGAGGACGAGGAGCGCCACGCCGTCCGCGGTCAAGATGCCGCCGGATGGCGTCAGGACAAGCGCGGCGGCCATCGCGATGCGTCCCGCGAAGGCGCCGAGGCCCGCGTACAGCCCCGCGCGCGAACCCGCGGCCACGCTGACCCACAGGAGCCAGAGGACCACGAGGACCAGGAAGGGGAACGAGGCCAGGTTGGGCGCATAGGCCACCGTCCCCGCGGACGGTGGCGCTCCGCCGAGGACGGGGACCGTGAGCGCGGACAGGAGCGCCGCGACGACGATGAACAGGATCTGGTAGCCGCGGCCGTACCCGTATACGGCGCGGTACGCGCGGCCCACCTGGGAGGCCGGCCCCAGGGCCGCGACCGCTCGCGGGACGTCGCCGCCGTTCGCGGACGCGGCCTCGGCGACGTGGGAGCGCAGCTCCCGCAGGATGTCCTCCCGTACGCGGGGATCCATGCCCCGCATGGCGCCGCGCACCGCGTTCAGGTAGTCGTCCACGGGGCCGCCCGCGTTCATCGAACGCCCTCCAAGAGTTTCTCGGCTCCCCGCGTCATCGTATCCCATATGGCCACCGCCTCAGCGAGCGCGGTGCGGCCGCGGTCCGTCAGCCGGTAGTACTTCCGGGGCATACCGCCCTCGCCCGTCGCGGGCTCCTTCCAGTGGCTCACGACGAACCCTCGTTCCTCGAGCCTCCGGAGGGCGGGGTACAGCGTCCCTTCCTTGAGGTCGAAGAAACCGTTGGACTTCTCCCGGAGTTCGTGGAGGATTTGGAAGCCGTACTTCTCGTCCTTCGCGAGGAGGGCGAGGAGGCACAGCTGGATGGAGCCGCGCTTCAGCTCCGCGGTCCACTCGGGGGAGATCTCCGGCATGGGTTGCGCCTCGTATCCGGGGTTCGGTATTTCGGCTTTCGGGACGACGTGGAGGGAGCGGCCAGAGGACGGACATGGGGAATCACCGGTGTCGCCGCGGCGCGGAGCTTGGGCATGGTCAGGAACGGGAAAGGAGGGAAGAGGAAAAAAGAGGGGAAGGGGCGGCGCTCAGTGCTTCGGGCGCCGCGCCCTGCTCCGGAGATACAGGGCGGGGATGATGGCGACCCCTACGACCGCGACCTGTATCAGCAAGATGCCGAGTGGGGTGAGGTTGAATCCCGTGGTCAGGTTCGGCGCGAAGGACTCCGCGCTCAGGGCCGGGTCATGCACGATGGTCTGGCCCGCCGGGTAGATGAACGCGCCGTGGACGCGGAACCCGAAGAACGCCATCTCGCCGTTGCTGACCTCGATCCGGCTGCCTCCCTGGACTTGGAAGAGCATGGTCTCCGGCACGCCGTCCACGGTCACGTTGGAGGTCCAGCGGAACTCCCCGACGCGGGTGAACGGGTCGTCGAAGGTGATCCTGCCGAAGGTGTACAGGTGGGGCGCCGCAGGCGCGTCGCCCGCCGTCTCGTTGTCCAGGATCGTGGCGTTGGCTCCGTCGTCAGCCCGCTCCCGGGCGTAGGCCAGGTGGACGAAGTCCACCGTGCGGTCGGGGAAGTAGTTCCCCAAGAGGAGGTACGTCTCCAGGGCGAGCCGGTCCGTCCCGTTGACGAAGTCCCAGCCCTGGATCAGGTGGTCGTACTTGGCGCCCATCTGGACCGTCGGCCCGGAGACCGTGCGGGTCCCGAGGTAGGAGACGCTGGTGATCTCCCGAGGCGCAGTGTCTGTCACGGTGACCTGGTACCAGGGGAGGTCCACGGTCTTCGTCACCGTATCCACGGTCAGGTGGAACGTGAAAGCGACCTCGTTGAGCATCCGGTCGCCCGTCGTGTTCGCGCCGGGGATGAGCGGGTTGTACCAGGTGTACGGGAGGTCCGTGGCCTGAATCGTGAAGTTCACGTAGAACGTGCCGCCGACCGTCTCGTTGCTCTCGTCCGTCAGTGTCCACGTGCCCGTGCGGAGGTTGAGGGCCTTGACGGGCACGTTGGCCGTCATCAGGGTCGGCATTCCGCCGTCCGAGAAGAGCCCGAAGCCGTCGCTCACGTTCACCGTCTTGAACTCGATGAACCGGTCCAGGCTCTGCGCGAGGACCGTGTCCACGGGGATGCCGCGGACGGCGAGCTGCTGGCCCGAGGAGCTCACGACGTTCGCGCCGCCGAGGGTGCGCGTGTATTCCGCGAAGACGACGACGCGGTTCGGGTTCTCGGGCGTGCCGTACAGGACGCCGAAGTGGGTGTTGCCCGCGCTCACACCGACCCAGTCCCCGCCGCCGAAGCGGTCCGTCGGCGTCGGGCCGACGAACACGGGCGTGAGCTTCTGGGCCGAGGAGGTGAGGGTGTTCGAGCTGGCCGCGGCCGTCGACGCGATGCCGAGCGGGACGGCGATCATGGCCAACGCAATCAGGGTGGCTGCGATGCCTCGCATGGGGTTCCTCCTTGTTGCGGGGTCTTGCCCCGCTATCTACATAGCGACACTATGTATCGTGCCATATTTAATACCCTCGGGAACTTCTCCCACATGGAAGGCCTAAGAACCGGCCGCGGATGTACGATTCCGGTGCCCCGAACCGTCCTGCTCGACGCGAACGCGCTCCTCATGCCGTTCCAGTTCCGGATCAACCTGGAGGCGGAGCTCCGCCGCCTCCTGGGGGACGTGGACATCGTCGTGCCCACGCCCGTCCTCGAGGAGCTTCGCCTTCTGGCTACCCACGACCGGGACGCCAAGGCGGGCGAGCGCCTCGCGGCGAGGTACCGCTCCGTGGAGGGCCACGGCAGCGCGGATGACGCGCTCCTGGAACTCGGACAGGCCCTCCATGCCGTCGTCCTGACGAACGATCAGCCCCTCCTCGACCGGCTCGAGGCCCTCGGCGTGCCGCGGGCGCACCTCCGCTCCCGCAGCCACCTCGTGCTCGAAGGGCTCTGACGGCCCGGGAAAAGGCATAAACGGCGCGCGCCCCTGTCCGCCGCGGGAACGTGAAGCCGTACCACGTGGAGACCCTGAAGGGCATCGCCCTCCTCGGAGGCACGAAGGAATACGTCAACCTGTCGTCCCGCGAGCTCGGGAAGCTCATCGGCGTGAGCCAGCAGAGCGCGTCCCAGAGGATCCTCGAGTTGATCCGCGAGGGGCTCGTGGCCCGGGACCTGGCCACGCGCCGCCAGCGGATCAAGCTGACGGGGAAGGGCATGGACGTCCTCCGCAAGGAGTACGCGGACTACCAGCGGATCTTCGAGATCAAGGAGACGGTGACGATCTCCGGGATCGTCTCGAGCGGCCTCGGGGAGGGCGCTTTCTACATGCGGCAGAAGGGCTACAAGGACCAGTTCCGGAAGAAGCTCTGGTTCGAGCCGTACGAGGGCACGCTCAACCTCCGCCTCCCGAGTCCGGACCTGGCCAAGCTGGAGGTCCTCCACGATTCGCCGGGGATCGAGATCAGCGGCTTCGAGGCGGGCGGGCGGACGTTCGGCGGCGCGAAGTGCTTCCTGGCCACCCTGGGCCACCTGGACTGCGCGATCATCCTGCCCATCCGCTCCCACTACGCCGAGGTGCTCGAGGTGATCTCGAAGCATTACCTCCGCGGCTCCCTGGGCCTCAAGGACGGGGACAGCGTGGAACTCATCGTGCAGCTGTGAAAAGACGGATCTGCTCCGGGCCCAGGCGGCTCAGAACCGTTTCTCCACGTACCGCAGGACGCTCTCGAAGATTCCCTTCCCGTCGCCGTACACGGGATCGCCGCCCTCCCTGCGGGTCCAGTCCGGATGCAGGTGGCGGAAGAAGCACCGCTCGGGGTGCGGCTGCACGCCGAATACGTTCCCGTCGCGGTTGCAGAGCGCCGCGATGTTGTGTGTAGTGCCACTGGGATTCCACGGATACCCAGCGTACGTCCCGCGGTCGTCCACGAAGCGGAAGACGATCTGGTCGTTGTCCCGGAGTTCCTTGAGCATCCGCTTCTCCCGGTTCCGCGGCAGGAGGAACTTCCCTTCCGCGTGCGCGGAGATGAACGTGACCACCTGGCCGTGCTTCAGGCCGCGCGTGAAGACGCAGGAGCCGCGGTTCTCCAGCTTGAGCCGGCTGGGGCGGCATTCGTAGTGGCTCGAGTCGTTCGTGGCGAGCACGGCCTCGGGTTGGTCCAGGTGCGCGTGGTGGCCCGCTGCGGGAATCGTCGCCAGGCGGCAGTCGGGCAGCTCCGACGCCAGCGCTTCGGCGCCGCCGGGCGTGAGCAGCGTGCTCTCGGCACCCCGCACCAGGAGCACCGGCGCGCGCACCGCCGCCGGATCCGGCCGCGCCCGGCCCGGAACCGAGAACCAGCGGGCATCGAACTTGAAGCCGAAGCGGCCGTC
>DUJI01000278.1 GCA_013329855.1 Thermoplasmata archaeon
GAAGCCTGCATCTTGTAGTGCTTGGCGACCACGTAGTGCCCCATCTCGTGGAAGCCCAGGATGGCCAGGAGGGGGTGCGTGAAGTAGAGCGTGCCGTTCAGGATGGCGTCGACGGACAGGAGCTGCTCGTTCACGTACTGGGACCAGTTCCAGGCACCGCCGAAGAACACGGTCGTCACGATCGTGATGACGAGCATGGCCAGGTTCACGGAGCGGCCCGTGAAGCGCTGCTTCGGGCGGCGCTGGACGTGGACGAGGAGCTCGCCCCGTTCCCTGGTCAGGGAGGGGATGTAGTCCTTAGGCACGAGTTCCTGCCGCAGCCCGTCGAAGGGTCTCTCCACGTTCCCGTCCGCGGGCTGGGCAACCTGGAAGGTCAGCGCGAGGGGCGTGACGACCACGCCGTAGACCGTGAAGTGCCGCGCGACGGTCTCGCGGAGGCGCTCGATTTCCTGGTCCGCGGACAGCATGAGGCGTCTCAACGCCTGACACTATTTGAAGCTGCGGCCGGAGTCATGGGACGCCGCCCCGGAGGAGCCACAGAACCGCGGCGGTCGCGAGCCCCGCCGCGACGAACCGAAGTCCCGTGTACACGAGCCGCTCGCGGACGATGCTGCCCAGGTACGCGCCCATGGCGAACAGGAACACGAGGGTCACCGCGACGGCGACCGGGATGGCCTGCTGGAACGGCAAGAGAAGGAAGGGTACGACGGGTGGCAGCGCGGCGATGAGCGGCGCGACGCCATGGACCAGGGCGCTCGCGTAGGCCGCGAACCGGAAGGCGCCTTTGTGCTCCTCGCTGAGCCGCGTGAGCATGGCCCGCTCCAAGGTGCCGATGTCCAGCTTCTTCTCCACGCGCTCCGCCTCGAACGCGCCCACGGCGCTCGACACGGCGAGCGCGATGGCCGCGCTGACCGACGCCGTCAGGACGAGGCCCCTCTCCGCGTCGCCCGCTCCGGACGCCGCCGCACCCACGATGATCCCGAGGATCGTGAGAGCCCCGTCGAAGGCCCCGATGACGAAGTAGCGCCGGGCGATGGGCCCGAGCTCCGTGATCTCGCTGTACTCCTTGAACCGCTGTCGCCAGGGGGGTCGCTCCATGTCACCCGCTCGGCGTCGAAATGCGCTCCCGGGCCAGCCGCAGGGCGGTCTCCAACGCTTCCGTGAGTCCGTCGCTCCGCGGCCCCGCGCCTTGCGTGAAGTCGGGCCGGCCGCCTCCCTTGCCCTCGATGGACTTCACGGCTTCCTGGAAGATGGCCCGCGCGTCCACGGGGACCTCCGTCCCGTGGGAGACGATGAGGCTCGCGCCCGAGGTCGACCGGGCCCCGAGGATGGCCAGCGCCTTGGGATCCGCGCAGATCTCCTTGGAGAGGGCCATCAGGTCGCGCATCTCCCCGTCGATCTGGCGGACGACGACCTTCACGCCGCCCAGGTTCACGGCGCCCTCGAGGAGGTTCTTGGCCGCAGCTCCCGCGAGGTCCGCCCGGACGCGCTCGAGCTGGCGCCTCTGCTCGTGCCACTCCTCCAGGATGCGGTTCGTCGCGGAGGCCACCTGGCTCGTGCCTACGCCGAGGGCCTCCGCGGCCTTGGTCAGCTCGCGCTCCTGGGCCCGGACGGCCGCGAGGGCGGCCGTTCCCGCGGCGTATTCGATGCGCACGACGCCGTCCTGGATGCGCGTCGTGCGGAGGATCTTGATGAAGCCGACGTCCGCGGCGTTGGAGACGTGGGTGCCACCGCACGCTTCCGCGTCCCACTTCGGGATCTCCACGACCCGGAGTTCTCCGCCCGGGACCGAGCCCCCCTGGTAGAGACGGAATCCGTACTTCCGCTCGGCCATGTCCCGCGGCATGAACTTGGACCGAACGAGCCCGTCCTGGAGGACGCGGCCGTTGGCCAAGTCCTCGATCCGGGCAACCTCGTCCTCGGACAGGGCGTCGTAGTGCGTGATGTCCAGGCGCGCGAACTCCTGGGCCTTGTGGGCGCCCGCCTGCCAGACGTGGTTCCCCAGGACCTTCCGCGCCGCACCCAGGACGATGTGGGTGGCCGAATGGTTCCGGGTCAGGGCGTCCCGCCGCTCCGCGTCGATCTCGCATCGCACCCGCTTGCCCACGAGCCGCGACGCGTCTCCCCGAACGAGATGGACGACGGAGCCGCGGACCTTCTGCACGTCATGGACCTCGTATCCCCCGATGGTCCCGTGGTCCGCCTCCTGGCCACCGCCCTCCGGGTAGAAGTAGGTCTGGTCCAGGACCACGGCCTCTCCATGGACCGCGAGGACCTTCGCGCGGAAGACGCGCTTGCGGCGGTCCTCATACACACGGAGCTTGGTCAGCGGCAGGTCGTCCGGAACCGCGGGCTTCTTCTCGGCCTCCCGCACGGGCTGGATGTGCCGTTGCGCGACCCGCGCGTAGAAGTCGTCAGGTACCTCCACCGGGAGGGTCGAGAACTCCCGTACGACGTCCGGGTTGAGCCCGTGGCTGTCGTAGAGCTCGAGCAGCGCATCCACGCCGAAGGTCTTGTCAGCGGCGCGGAGCTCGCCCTCCATGCGGCCCACGATGGCGCGCCCCTTCTCCAGGGTCTCCCGGTACCGCTGCTCCTCCACCTTGAGGAGCTTGAGGATGTCGCCCTTGTTCAGGAAGAACTCGGGGTAGTCCTCGCGCATCTGGTCAATCATGAAGCTGATCGTGTCCGCCAGGGTGTACGAGATGTTCAGGTCCTTCAGCGCGCGGAGGCCCCGGCGGATCAGGAGGCGGGCGAAGTATCCCTCCCGGCTGTTGGACGGCATGACCCCGTCGCCCAGGAGGAAGATGAGCGCGCGGGAGTGGTCGCACACCGTGTAGAGGGATTCGAGCGGGCTGATCTGCGCCACGAGCTCCTCCACGGTGAGGTGGACCCGCTCCGCGGTCTGTCGCCGGATCTCGCGGACGTCCCCCAGGTTCTCCACCTTGAGCATCCCCGCGACCTTGGCGTACTCCTGGAGAATCGCCTCGTCCACGCGTTTCGCGCCCGTGGCCCGCTTGAGGTACGCCAGGGCGTCCCCGAACACGGCCTCGTAGGCCGACGTGGTGCCCTGGGAGATCCAGGTGAGCCGCTCGAGGCCGTA